>JAFVEJ010000164.1 GCA_017476085.1 Alphaproteobacteria bacterium | reverse complement strand
CATGGACATTCCGTTATGGTGATCGGACAGGAAAAGGGACATGATATCGAAACGCGCCTGAAACATAGTTTCGGTATGGCTAAGCCTGAAGGTTACCGTAAGGCGATCCGCTTAATGAAAATGGCAGATCGGTTCGGCTTGCCGATAATTACTTTTATCGATACAGCAGGCGCCTTTCCCGGAATAGAGGGGGAGGAGCGCGGACAAGCCGAGGCAATCGCGTCCTGCATAGATGAAAGCTTTGCCGTGCGTGTTCCTGTCATTTCCTGTGTGATCGGCGAGGGAGGATCGGGAGGAGCTATTGCTTTGGCTACGGCGAACCGTCTTTTGATGCTGTCCAACTCGATTTATTCCGTCATTTCTCCGGAAGGGTGTGCTTCGATTTTGTGGAGAAACGGGGCTGAAGCTCAGAAAGCAGCCGAAGCTTTGCATTTAACGGCGGACGATTTAAAGTCTTTAGGCGTTATTGATGAAATTATTGAAGAACCGACAGGCGGCGCTCATCGCGCAAAAACGGAAACTATTGCCGCTGTTGGAGAGGCGCTTTTTAAGCACCTGACAGAGATAATGAAAATGGATCGGGACAGAATTCATCGTGACAGGGAAGAAAAATTTATGAAAATGACAAGGCTGCAGTCATAAAAACTCTGTAAAAAAAAGGGCTTTTCTTTGATAAAGAAAAGCCCTTTTTAATTAAATGTTTTTATCCCATCGCTTTGGTGATCTGATCCTGCATCGCAAAGGTTCCCATAACGGCCCATGCAATCGTTCCGGAAACGAAAAGCGTTGCGACCATGTTCAAAATACCGGCTTTTTGTCCGATTCCCGTGATACTGTCTTCCAGCCATTCATTCGCCATTTGATCCAATGCTTCCTGGAAGTTATCCATTTCCGAATAAATACGCAGGTCTCCTACGATTTCTTTGTCGGGAAATCCTAATCCCGTTTTGGAAAGAGCCTCGCCCAAGTTGTCACCATTGTTAACAAAGACCAAGGCACTGTCTATACGATATAATAAATAGGGACTGGCATCATGACGCAAAGAACGCAGAGCCTGTGAAACGGGAGTGCCTGCGCGTACCAACGCGGCCATAGCCAGCATCCATGTCACGCCGACAAAGATGCGGTACAAAGACCAAGGCGGAATGCCGTCAACCCATGCGCGCGTTTTGCCTTTCCAACGTCCCATTGTCAGATAAATTAAAACAAATACAGTCGGCAGGGAAGCAAACGCGACAGCCCAATTCTTTTGAATCCAAACAGAAAGAGCCACCAGGTCTTTTGCGCTGCCCGTCCAACGCGTTCCGGGGGCCGCCGCCACCATCGGCGGCACCATATAAACGCCGATGCCGTAAATAATCAAAATAACCATCATAGACAGAAACATCGGGTAGCTGACGGCGCTGACCAAAGGCTCTTTCATTTTTTTCGTGCCTTCTGTCACTTTAATCAGATTTTCCAAAGCGCCTTCCAAATGGGAAACGTCACCGACCGAAAGCATCAGTCTTTCACTGGCCGGAGCCCATCCTTCCAGCGCAACGGAAAACGGATTACCGTTTTGCAGAGAGCGGGACCAGTATAAAATTGCCAAAGCCATTGGTTCGTCCGGATTTTTTCCGTCATTTGTAATAATAGCTCTGATTCGGTCCAACGCATCCATCAGGGAAAAACGGTTTCGCAATAAAGAAATCAGCTTGCGATAAATTTTCATGCGCGTGCCGTTGCTCATCCGGCATATAATCATTGCGTAATATCGGTTGATATCCGCAAAATTAAATTTATTATCAGCCATTTTTTCCCTCTTTTGATATTTTTTTAGTAAACAGGTCTTTCATCCAGCAGTCCGCACCAACGTTCCACTTCTTCCGCGTCGATCAATCCGTTTAACATACGTTCGATTGAACAGTCTTTCATTGTACGCCCTCCCAGGTCGCCTGTCCAATAATCAATTGCTTTTTTGGTTTCACCGTTGACTAACAGATTTAAGAATGTCGCGTCCGGCATCAGAATTTCTCCGACGACACATCGCCCTTTACAGCCGTTGCCGTTACATTCGGGACATCCGGGGCCGCGCAGAAAGGCTTGTTCCATTCCGAAATCGCCATAAGCTTTGCGCAAACGCTGTACGGTGGGATGATCCGGTTTTTGTGAAACGGGAATGCGGCAATGCGGGCAAACGCGGCGGAACAGACGCTGAGAAATCATTCCTTTCATAATTTCAGGATCAATAAGCTTGAATGTTTCCACACCCATATCGCGGAAGCGCATAATCACCGCCGGGGACGAGTTCGCATGCAAAGTTGACCAAACGCCGTGCCCCGAAAGCGCGCCTTTGAAGGCCAGCTGAGCGGATGATAATGTACGGATTTCTCCGATCATCAGCATGTCCGGGTCGGAACGCAAAGAAGCGGCCAGAGCTTTTGTAAATTCCTGTTCTTTTAAAGCTTCCGTGTTCGCATTGGTCACGGGCATTTGGCGGGCTCCGGGAATGGGATATTCAGGCGGGTCTTCCACGGTGATCAGGTTAAGTTCATAATTTCTTTCCTGCAGCAGAGAAATCATATTGCGCTGCAATGTTGTCGATTTGCCCGAACCGGTCGGACCGGCCACAATGATAATGCCGATCGGCACGGCGCGCAAACGGTAAAACATATCGGCTTCGCGCTTTGTATAGCCTAAAGCCATCAAATCACCGGCGTTATCCGGATCTTCATCCGCGTACAAAAGACGCATAACCAAATAACGGGTGCCGAACGCGATCGGGTTGAATTGCAGTCGAACCCCCAAAACCAATTTGGGAAGTCTTAATTTTCCGTTGGAACCGCGCAAAGGAGCATCGCCGATCTTTTGTGCCGCCTGGTATTCGTTTTGAGCATAGTTCGCATCCGAAATGTCGGAAGAAGCAAAGGCGGCGCGAACGAAAGCTTCTCCCCATTCTTTCGTGTTTTCCAAAACGACCTGCATCATTCCGTTTTGTCGGAAAAAAATCTGTGTCTTATGCGAACCGACAACGACGTGAACGTCCGAAACTTTGACCGCAGCCGCTTTGGTTAAAACAGACACATAGTCTTTTTGCATCTGCAGCTGGTCAAGGCCGGCCGCACTGCCTGTTTCTTCTTCCGGAATATCTTCGGGAGCCTCTTTTTCCGCGCGTTCGTAAATCGCTCGAATCAGGTTGGCCGGAACGTATTCGGCCTTGTTGACCTGCAGTTTCTTTTTGCGCGCCAAAACTTCAAAGCTTAAAACGCGTCCGTCAAATTTATGTTCGGAATTGACCAGAAAACGGCCGTTGTCGAACAACGCCAATAAAGCGCGGGTATCATCCTTGACGGGGAAACTCCCCTTCGGAGCCGTGATGCATTTGCTGTTGGCAAAAAGTTCGTTTAAAACTTCGGAACTTTTTTTTGGAGCAGCCTTGTTTCCCGCGGATGAAGCGGAAGAGGCTTCGCTTTTTTCCGCAGATGCCGATGCGCTTCCTGGTTTTGTTTTGGCCGGCAGAGGCATGGTTTTAATCCTTGTTCAAACGGCAAATCTGATATTTAGAAAAAAGGAATTTTTTTAATGTCCTTCAGAAATAGATACAGCAGAAAGCATTGGTGTTGAAGTTCGTTTGTTAGGCATCATTACCGGATTGCTGCGACGCGGTGGTCGTTGCGGTTCTGATCCCGTTTCTTGCGAAGCGGATTCTGCCGGCGTTGCATGCCCGCCTTCGGAAATCAAACCTGCAGACGGGAAGCCGATCATTTCTTTATCTTTGCCGATTTGTACCATAACGAAGTCTTTATCAATATTGATAACCGTATGACCGGTCGGCAAAATTGTCGATTTTTTAACAAAGAAAGTGGTTCTGTCTTTTTTGGAAATGAGTTTGGCAATCAGAGTGCCTGCCGTACCGCGAATTTCGGATACGGAATACAGAGCTGTAGCCGGTTCTCTTTTAACTTCTTCTTTTTCCTCTCCGGAAATTTCTGTTGTTAACGCTTCACCCGCTTTTTTCTTTGACAGCAAATCTTCCCCGATCGAAGTTAACTGTGCCGGAACACGCGAAGAAGCGGACCGTTTGATTTTTGCCGGACGTGTTGCAGCCAGTAAAGTAGGTTTCAGACCGTTAACCTGTATCATAGAGACGGCATTGTACTTTCTCTTTAATGCTTCCTGCCGACGTTCAATCTCGGCCTTTTCTTCTTTTTCTTTTTGAATACGGGCGGCTTCTTCGTCTTTCATTTTTTGAATCCGCCTGTCTTCTTCGCGTTTTAACGCCGCTTCAATTTGTTTTTGACGAATATCGGCTTTTTGTTTGCGTTCCAGAGCTTCCTGACGTTTCAAGTCCTGCGCCAATTCCCATTCCAAACGGGCTTGAGTCATTTTTTCACGCCGTTCAATTTCATCAAAAAGCATTTGACGATTGCTTGTTTTTAGCGCATCGATTTCAGACCGCAGCTGTTCGCGTTTCAGCTGCAGCATTAACGCGTTGTTTTCACGTTCCATTTCTGCCATTTCGCGGAAAACGTCGCTGGAAATTTTTCCTAATATCTGTTCGCTTGGCGGAGTGGACAAGTTCATTGCTCCCGCTCCGGAAGTTCCGAAGTCGAATCCGGAAATAGAGGTCGGAGCCGGTACGGGATCACTGGGAGGGGGCGGAACATTTAAATCCATGGACATCGCCGGAAAATCCGTATTTGTTTGAGGTTCTGTGGTTGTCGGCGGTAACGGGGCTTCAATAGACGGAGCTGCGGGTTCAGGAATTGCTGGCGTTTCCTGTGTGGCAGGTTCTTTGGGTGCCGGAGCCGGAGCGGCAGCGGCAGATTGTTCCGGAGCAGGCACGTCAGCTGCAGGCTTTACAGCGTCTACGGGAGCGGGTTCTGCAAAAAAAGAATCGTCAAACAAATCGTCTGCATACGCCGCCGGTGCCGTGGAAATAACCAAAGCAGCCAGCCAAAGATGTTTTTTAAATAACCGGTTCATAGATTTGTCCCTCATAAGTCCAGATGTTTTTGTCAGGATCATATTCCAGATTTAAAATTTCCAATGCCGAAAATTTATTAAAGAATGCCATCCAGTTTTCTATCGGCAGATCGGAAGAAAAGGAGAAACGCAATGACGGAAAAAGGACTTCCTTTTTCGTTGTTTCCATTTTGAGCCCCATTGCGTCAACTTGTTGTTTTATTTCAGGGCGGTTTATTTGCAGGCGAACAGGTTGATTGATAGCCTGGAAGAAGTTGGTAAATTCTTCCTGAAGTTCATGAATCATCATTTTAGGCGCCGAAGACTGAACGGCAACATCCCCGATACCCAAACTGGCAATAGCCGTTTGTCCGGACTGGTCTATTAAAAAATCCAATCCCCGTATACTGTATTCTTCAAAAGCGCGTTTAATCCATCCCAAGTTTCCCCACTGCATAGACCATGAAGCGGATAATCCGGAAGAAGAACATGAAATTTTGCCTGATTTCCAACCGGGGACGACTATGGTTTTAATTTGCTGTATAGCGGCCTGACACCGATTGATTAAATCTTCCGGAACAATCATTTTTTCCCATGGGCGGACGATAACTTGTTGTTCTACTACCGGCGCTTCCTCTTCAACAACGGAAGGAAGAGGCATTAACGGTCTGATGACGGGTTTCTTTTGGGTTGTTGAAAACATTCCGGAAATCATTTTGAAACCCAGAAACAACACCAACAGTCCCGCGCCGGCAATCATCAATTTTGTTTTTTGTGACGCTTTATTGATGCGCATCAGCTTGGAAGAGCCGGGATTTTTCAGAATGTCCCAAAGGTCGACTTCTTCTGTTCCTTCTATTTCACATGAAGCCGGCGCGATTTTGCGTCCCCAATCGGGAACGGCCATCATTGCGTAAAAAGCTCGTTTGGCGTCTTCTTCTTTTAAATAAAGGATATCTTCTTCAGACAGAATCAAGTCGTTTCTGACGGCAATAAACCACCATCCTTCATCAACTTCGAAAACAGCAACGGAAGACGGTTTGTCCTGAAATATTTCGGCAACGGCGGCGGCGGCGGACGGCATTCCCGCTTTGTGACCTTCCATGGAGTTGCCAATGCCGTATTGTGGCGATGTTCCGGAACGCAAACAGAACAGATCCGCGCCTTCCATAACATTTTCAACAGTTTCTTTAACTTCCGGATATGGATCGCTTGTATCCTGCAAAGGCTGCCAGAACAAACTGACGGCATATGTCGTGTTGTTCACGACCATAGTCGGTCCCCACGAAGGATCTTCGGAGGAGCCTTCCATGCCGTCTGTATCCGATACGGAAGAATCTTCCATATCGTCTTCCAGATCGTCTATTGTCAGTTCTTCTTCTTCAGCCATATTTCTTTATCCCGTTAAAGATCTCTCATTCGCGTTTCCGGCGATAAGGGAGAGATGAGAACTTCCGGCGTCAACAAAATAACCATAACGTTTCTGTTTTTGTCTGCCGACGCATTTGCACCGAACAATTCGGAAGATTTACTGGTCGATGTATTGACTTCTTCAAAGCCGGTCAGCATTAATGTTGATCCGGAAGTCATAGCAATTTCCTGAACAAAACCTCTGGTTCTGATTTTAGGCAGCTGAACGGTGGTAGAAGTCCTTTCCGTATCATTATTGCCCCCTTCTGTGCTGCCTGTATCGCCGCCGCTCGCCTTGCCCATAGCTTCCAACTGTGTCAGCGTCATTGTAAACATCATCAATAAACGTCCATGATCCAGAATACGCGGCAGAACCTCCATTGTAAAGCCGTAGTTGATTTTCGCCGGCGTAATGGAGACGGATGTCGTGTCGGAATTCATCGTTGTTTCGATTTTTTCAACGTAAGATTCGTTGGTTGAAATTTGAATCGGCGCGATTCTGTTGTTTAATGTCGTCACGGATGCGCTTGTTACCAAGGTCGTTGTTCCCTGTGTGTTTAAAGCATCGAAAATCAAATTCGTCGTACCGATATGCCGGTCTCCCGGAACTAAAGTCATTCCCAGCGATCCCGCGCTTTGTGCGGAGGAAGTAAGGGTGATATTCATTTTTTCGTTCAGAAATTTCAATACGGAACTGATCTGCAGTCCGATTGAATTTGTATCGGCTAATGATACGTTTAAGACTTTGACGGAGATGGCAACCTGACGGGCCAGGCGTTCATTCATACTGTTGACGTATTGTGAAATACGCTGCAGCGTGGACGGAGGCGCCGTTACCGTTATCGTTCCGTTTGTCGGAATGACGTTCATCGTCGCGCCTTCGGGGAGCATGGCCGATACGGCGCTTTCCAACTGGGTCCAAAAGTCCAATTCGATTGACGAGCTCATAGAAGCGGATGTTGTGCCGCCGCCGTCACCGGAAGCCGTGCCGGCGATATTTGCGCTTAAGTTGGATGTGACCGGCAAAGCATAAACGGTGAAAACGCGCGTTTCCATTTTATAGAAAGAAATAACGCCGTTTTTGTATCTCCACCACAAAGCAAAACGGGAAACGATTTGGTCCAGCAATCCGCTCAGTTTTCCGGAATAGGACGGCATAAACAAGTTTGCCGCGTCATTGCCGCTTACTTGACCTTGCGCTGCATCGGCACCTTGTACGGCAGATCGGACTTCATTCAAAATCATGTCGTCAATTCGGACGGTAATACCGGTCAGAGAAGTGATCTGTTCCGAAATCTGCATTAAAGAAACAGGAGCCGTGCTGACCAGCGTAATTCCGTCTTCGGTTTCAAAACGGGCGGGAAGGGGATCGCCTTCATTGACCCGAACGCTTTGATTCCCAAGCCAAATATCGTCTTTGACGGAAATCGTGTCCATTTTATATTGCTCGGACGGTTTGTAGGGCTGTTCCAAATTGGATTGGATTTTATCCGATATCCGGTCTGTTTCCTTGATATTGGATCTGTACAGTGTGCATGACGTCAAACCGACAACGGAGGCGCCGAGCATAAAAAATAAATGTTTAATCCGCATTTTCATCCTCCTGAGTCGTGACTAACAATACACGGTTTCCTTTATAAAATGTTCCCCAAGGAGCAGGCCGGGCGCGGGCGAAAGAGCGGATCAAAGCCGAAGCAACATCCATAAAGCGTCCCCTGAACATAGCGCCCGCTTCCAAAACGTATTCTCTGTCCGTACTCCATACAACACGCCAACCGGCTTTATCTCCCCATTCCGTCAGTAAAGACCGGACTGAACTGCCTTCCGTTGCCAACCAGTCTTCAACAGGATCTGTCGGATCGTAAATTTCTTCCGATGGAGAGGAAGCCTGTGCTTCCAAAGCGGTATTTTGACTTTGTGTTTGTGCCGCAGCAATGTTTGAAGAAGTGTCTTTGGAGCTGTCATAACTGTATAGACCGTTTGCACCGACAGAGCCGGGAGCCGTCGCTGACAGGTCCTCTCCGCGATATCCCTGTGTGTTTTGCAAAACATCGGGAGGTGTCCTTTGTCCGAATTGTCCGCCGCCGACAGGCGCCGTAAAATCGGGGGCCGAAGATGTCGTTCCGGCAGAAACACCGGGCCATGCTTGATCGTTTTCAACAAACTGAGTGCATCCGTTTAGTAAAAAAACAGCTGAAAACAGGCTGAATATACCGATTTTTTTATAAGGACAGGCCATAAATAATCTCCAAATTTAAAAGTCAAAACGCTTCTTTAGGATTATAATTAGAACATTAAATTCTTTAAAAAATCCTTTATAAAAACAACGAACTTTTTTAAGGGGTGCTTTTTTCAGAACCTTTTAAAATTAATAAAATACATAAAATAATTTGATTCGTCTCCAATTACCATTGCTTGTAATATAAGCGTTCTTTGACACCGCTGTTCTCGGTTGTATATTCTGTATAACCTTCTTCAGGCAAAACAATCATACGCAAAACAACGGTATGAGGCGTTCGATCCGTCATAACGGGAATAATTTGGACATTTTCCATTCCGACGCCGATCAAAGTGCTTCGGATTATAGCAAATCGTTTGTTTTGTAAAGTTGGATCCATGTTGCTCATTCGAACTTCAACAGCATTTTGAATGTCTTTTTTGGCTTTTTGTCCGAAAGCTTTAATCCATTTGATTGATTGCGCGGACATTTCCGTGCTGTTCGGTTTGAAAGTCAGACGCAGTTCCGTCGGAATGATTTGTTTTCCTTCGGTCTTTGTCTTTGAAGGAAGAGGAATGGCGGATGAATCTTTTTCTTTTGCTTTCGGTTTATCTGAAAGCGATTTATTTTCCTGTTTCGAATTTTCTTCGGGAAGCGGATTGCCGGAGCCGATGTTTGGCAGACTGTTTGTGTTTTCCGTTTTTCCGAAGAAAGAAAAGAATTTGTTCATTAATCCTTCTTCCGCAGCGGGATTTGTTTTTTCTTGTTTTTCCGTTTCAACGGCGGTCGTTTTATTCGAATTGACGGGCGATGACGGCGCATTTGCCAGAACCGGAGAATTTATTGTCGGAATGGTTTGTGTCGCGGTCGGAGTTCCTAACGGAAGAAGCAGCGGATTTTCTTTTGCTTCAGGCTGCGCGCTTTCAGTGACGACACGCACGGGAGCGGAATTAATTACGTTTGTTTCCGTCTCTGTCGATTGCTGTTCTTCCGCAACTCGGAAGGCGCGGGCTTTGTCGGAAGAGGCGGATGCCGTTTCTGTCGCTGACGACCAGACGGAAGGCGTGTCCGATTGGGCCATACTTGTCCATACGGCCGCTTTTTGCCGATCCAGCCAATTAAGAGATTTTTTTTCTTGATTTTGTATCGAAGCCACAGCTCGGCCATTGCGGTAAATGGTTTCTTTCCCTGTTGTTTGAGGCAAGTCCTCCGATTCAACCTTTTTTTCGGCAATTTGTTTTTTTTCTTCTTTTGGCGTATCTGTTAAATTACCGGAAGCGGGTTCTTTAATTTTCGCAACTTTCCACAGACTGGGTGAATTTCCGGCTAAAGTCGCGTTATGCGCCGGATTGGGAAGGAAAGCGTTATTCTGATTTGAATCGGGCACTTGAGCCGTTCCGGCAAAAGGAACATCCTGAACGACGGCAATTTGAACGGAAGAAGGTGATTCCCCTTTTGTTTCTTGAAGAGCAGTCGCTGCAACAGCGGATGATTTGTTATCCGACGTTTCCTTCGAAGTTTTTTGCGGCGAATCTTTTTGTTGCAGGGGGGATGCTTTATTATTTAAAGGAGCGTCATCCTGAATATCGGAAATTGTTTTTGTGTCCGACGAAGCAATTTGTTTCGCGTTGTTCATTTGCAATAAAGCGGCGTTTTGTTGTAAGCGCTCATCATCCTTCGGAGAAGGAGCCTGCGCCGTAAGCGATGCCAGTCTGCGCCGCAGTTCGGCCACGTCAACCCATCGGGTTTCGTTGTTGCTTTTTCTTTCAACAGATTCTTTTTTTATCGGAGAATTTCCGGCAAAAGTTTCTTTTTCTTTGCTTTCAGATTGAAGGGGAAGTTCTGTGTTTTTAATGATTTCTTGTTCGGAAGAGGAAGTTTCCCGCAGAAGAATTTCCGATGAAGCTATGGTTTTTTCCGATTCGTCCAAAAGATTCAAGCCGGAAACCATCAAATTATCCAAGGAAACCGCCGGAGAATCGTTTTGTGCCATACTCTTTATTATGGGAACTTCTTGAGAAAGAGGAAGATCGGCGGGCGGCTGCTTTGTTGAACGGATGACCGGCATCCTTTTGGCAGATTTGGCGATCGAGGGAAATCTCGGAACATTTTTTTGTTTTTCGGCAAGAATTTCTTTTTTCTCGGCTAAAGGAGAAAATACCGTTGTTTCTTTATTAGTAAAAAGCGGCGCCGGAGCGGTTTTGTCCTGAATATTTAAAGCGGTATAAGCTCTTTTCCCGGAATTATAAGGCTGAACATCGACATACGTTTTAACTAAAGTGTCTCTCTCTACGGCGCTGCGGTGATTCTTCAGAACATAAAAAGAAAATTTGCAGAATCCTGTAATTAAAAGGATGTTAAAAACTAAAAAAAGCACTGTTCCGCCGGAAACGGAAACTCTTTTTTCGGAGAAATATTCGGAATCTTGATTCTTTAAATTCTTTAAAGTTTTTGTCATTTCTTTATAACTTTACAGTCCGGAAAATAAAATCTAAAGATATTTTTTTAAAGTTTATCCGTAAAGTTATTAACTATCCGTAAATTTTCTGTTCTTTTTTAGCATAGTGGCCAAATTTGGAAAAAAAATGAAAAATAGAAAATATTTCAAAAAGGTGACATTTTTTTTAATCAGATGTCATTTTTTTAAAAACAAAATAAAATCAATAGGTTATAAAAATTTTTTGATTTTTTTTTACAATGGACAATCTTCTTCGGTTTTTATATTCTGAAAACATAAAGAGCATTTAACCTTAAAAAAACAAGGAGAATAGAAATGAAAATAGTGTATTTAGCTTTAGCTATGTTGTTGGCTGCTGCTCCGGAATCTTATGCGGCCGCTGACGCATTCGGCTCTGTTAAATCTAAGATGATCGAACTGTTTAACAACGTCAAAATGGTTATTTTCGTTTTAGGCGGTTTCGGTTTGGTCGGTTTGGCTGCCGGTGCAATTATGGGCTCTGTCAAATGGAAATGGTTTGGTTCTTTGGCCGTCGGTATGATCATTTTGGCCGTTGCCGGTAAGGCGATTGATTATGTGACCAGCACAGATGCAGCCGGCGCTATGAACGACTCGATGTAATCGTCACTTTTAATCTGAATAACAGAACAAAAGGAAAGCCTCGGGAAACCGGGGCTTTCTTTTGGCATTTCTGAAACACAGATTAGCTTCGGAGACTGTGTATGGTTAAAAGATGTTTTCTTGCTTTTTGCAAAGGAGAGCGGAGTAAGAAAAGAAAACAGCATTTTCTGTTGTATTTTCACACTTATGTTTTTTATAATCAAAAAAAGGATTTGTTTATTTTTTTTTGTTAGGTTACAACAGAAGACAATGTCAGGATAAACAAAATGCGGGAACCGATTTTAAAAGCTATAGCTATGCCGCCGAAAGTTTTTTGGGCGCCGTTTTTGCCGGCGGTTGCTAATCTGGCGGTTCAATTTCCGTTTATGTTTATAGGAATGGGGATTTTTAATATGAATCCTATTTTGTTTGTTATTCCTATCGTGATTGTTCATATTTTTTTGGTAATTTACGGCTCTAAAGAACCGCATTTGTCCACAATGCTTCAGACATATGGACCGATGGCACGCGGGTCTCAGAATATGTATAAGAGTAAAGGAACAAAACTTGCCCCCTGAAAGTATTTTTTCTGTTTTTATTCAAAGTCTCGGATCCGGAGAAGTTATTGTCAGCATCTTGGGAATTGTTGCGGCGGCGGCTTTTGCCGGCTTGTTGGCGACAAAACTGGGTGAAGTTATTTTGCCGCGGCCGCAGGAAACGCAAGTAAGTGATTTTTTGCCGTTTGAAAGATTGAAAGAAGACGGAACGACAATAGAGTGTCACGACGGTTCCTTGGTTCGGGTTTTCGCCGTTAAAGGGGCTGATGTCGCAATGATTCAGCCCGAACTGCGAATGAATATGCTGGATGCCAGGAAAAGCTTTATTGATTCTATGGCGGAATTGAACGTAACGGTTCGTGTTCTGACGATTCGCGAAATGGTGCCGATGGGAGAAGAAGTGCGGCACGAAAACCCGATTCTGCGGGCGATAGCGGAGCAATGGCTGGATAATCTCAGTCGGGTGTTTCGAAACAAGCATTATATCATTTTGTCCATTAAAGAACGTAAAAATCATGCGCGGGATTTGACTCAGGCGGCGCAGGCTTTGACGGCAATATTGGATATGTATGAACCAACGCAGCTGTTTGAAACAAAGGAAAGCGATTTGGAGCTGAGTCCGTTTACTTTCTTTGCCCGTTTGTGCAGCCCGGTTTCTGTTCCGCGTCCTCGTGTCGGTTCTTTGGAAGGCGCTGAATTAAAATCCATGCTGACGGCGGATTATATTCATTTCACCGGTGATGAAGGTTTGATCCGTTTTTTCCGGGGAGAAGAAGAACTTTTATGTATCGTAATGGGGCTGCGCAGCCCGGGCGATTACATTGATGAGCAAATGATTTCCGATCTGCTGTCAATCAATGT
>JAFVEJ010000163.1 GCA_017476085.1 Alphaproteobacteria bacterium | reverse complement strand
GCCTGGCAAAACTTCATTTTCTGGACCCGGCGTGCGGATCAGGAAACTTTTTAACAGAAACGTTCCTGTCTTTGCGCCGGTTAGAAAACAAAGTAATCGAGCAGCTGCAGCGTGGTCTTATGGTACTGGAATTTGCGAATCCTGTAAAGGTATCTATCGGGCAATTTGCTGGTATCGAAATCAATGACTTTGCCGTTACCGTCGCCCGGACCGCTTTATGGATAGCGGAATCGCAGATGATTAAGGAAACGGAAGCGATTGTAAATCAAACAATCGAATTTTTCCCGCTAAAAACGGATGCTAAAATCATTGAAGGCAATGCACTCCGTATGGACTGGAACGATGTTGTTTCTAAATATGTCTGCAGTTATATCATGGGAAATCCGCCGTTTGCAGGTAAAAAAGAACAAAGCAAATATCAAAAAGATACCATGACGTCGGTTTTCGATAAACAAACAAAAGGTGTTGGGAATCTTGATTATGTATGTGGTTGGTATGCTAAAGCAATCCAATATATTCAAAATACAAGAATTAAAGTTGCTTTTGTATCTACCAATAGCATAACGCAAGGTGAGCAAGTTCCTGCATTATGGAAATATATGCTTAAATATGGAGCTGATATTAATTTTTGTCATAAAACATTTTTATGGAATAATGAAGCAACAGACCAAGCTTTAGTATATGTAATTATTATTGGATTTAGTGCTTACAAAGATTATTCAAAAGAAAAAATAATTTTTAACGATGATAATGTCAGTGTTGCTACAAATATAAATCCTTATTTGCTTGATGCTCCATCAATTATTATCGAAAGCAGAAGTAAAACGTTATGTAATGTATTGCCAATGGTTTATGGGAACATGCCAATAGATAAAGGGCATCTAATATTAGACAACGATTCAATGCAAGAGCTTTTACGTGAAAATACTGATAATAAAAAATTTATTAAAGAATATAAAGGTGGAGAAGAAATTTTAAAGAATACAAAAAAATATTGTTTATGGTTAATTGGATTTTTACCAAAAGAATTACAACAGTCTGTTTTGGTTAAAAATAGAATTGAATTAACAAGACAATTCAGATTGTCAAGTAAAAGACCACAAACTTTAAAATCAGCAGATACACCTTATTTGTTTGGTGAAATTAGACAACCTAATGAAAAAATGTTAGCAATACCAAAAGTTTCTACAAGTGCGAATCGCCGTTATATACCGATGGATTTTATTAATCCTGATATAATTGTTAACGGTAGCGCACTAATAATTCCTAAAGCAAATTTATATTATTTTGGAATTTTAACGTCCAATGTTCATATGGCATGGATGAAAACAACAGGAAGTTTTTACGGTCCAAGTTATCAATATTCTGCATCGTTAGTGTATAATAACTTCCCATGGCCCACGCCAACTGACCAGCAGAAAGAAAAAATTGAACAAACGGCACAGGCGATTTTAGATGCACGGGCAAATTATCCTGATTCGTCTTTAGCAGACCTTTATGATGAAACGCTTATGCCTGCCGATTTACGCAAAGCTCACAAGACGAACGACAGGGCAGTTATGGAAGCCTACGGCATGTGGGGAAAGGTAAAATCAGAATCCGAGTGTGTCGCCTGGCTCTTCCAGATGTACGAAGAACTGACAAAGCAATCATAACCGTCCTCATATAATCCCCGTACAGCCATTTAAAAACCGGCCAGGCATCAACTTATAGGCCGTGCCATTTCAAAGGCCTTATAGAGCAAATCCAAAAGCCGGTTTTCCGGAAAAAACAAAAATCCCCGAAATTCGAAAGAATCCGGGGATTTTTTCTTTTCGTCCTGATCTTAGAACCGGCCCAAAAATTCCTTCAAAATATCTTCGGTTGCCTGGATCCGGCCAGCTTGACCACAAAGTTTGCTGTAACGATCTTTATCACCTTTGCCCAGGGCTGCTTCTGCTTCCTCATATATAGCAGCATGTTTTGCCTTTTTCCGTTCGTATAACTCACTAACTGCATTATCGATCAACTGCTGCAGCTCCTGATCCGTCATCTGGCGGATGTCGTGTTTGGTTAAACCTTTGCTTACATTCTTACCGGCAAGAACCCCGGTTAAAGAATCGACACTGCTTGCCCGCTTTCCTATTCTTTCAACGCATGTGTCGCCGGTAAAACCGATAATTTTTTCATTTGTCATGGTTGTCATTGCTCCTTCTTTTTTTAGTCTGCATTTTTACAGGTATCAAACATCGAGCCGGTCAATTTAAACGCGTCAGAGGGCATTTTACGAAGTCGTTTTTTTTGAAAATCGCAAAAAACTCCTGATTTTTAGCTAAATCCTATTTTTCTGCTTCCGGATTTTGGCCAGCAACGGATTCAATCTTGCTGATTTTCTTTTCCAGCTTGATCAACGCTTTTACCTTGTCTTTAACTAAAACCGCTAATTTATCAAAGTCGGCTTCCGTTGCACACGCTTTTTCCATGTCATCAAAATCCAGCATTGCAACCAGGTCACCGTAAAGCTTCATTGCCTTATGGGTACGGACGGTGTTCCGGGAAGTTTTAAGCTTCTTTTTTTCTTCCACCACTTTTTTCTGCATAGCGGCAATCTGTTTTTCCATGTCCGCAATATTCACTTTGGCTGCTTCGGCTTCTGCATCAATTTTTTTTTCTCTGGCCAATCTGTCCGCTGCAATCTCCTCAGCCGTCCGACGTTTTTTTAGCTGTTCCGGCTTATCAATAACCTTTTTTTCTTCGTCCATCACAAAAAACCTCCTAACATAGAATATCAAAGTTTCAAGACTAAACACATTATACCACATCTTCCTTTAAAGACTTTGTAAAAACCAAGTTTTCACAAAGATTTCACCCTAATGTATATACATTTATGAAAGAATTTGGAAATTATTTTAGAAACTTATGTTATAATCATAGTAGCAAAAATCCCGAATATTTATGAGGGCGCAAAAACATGCCCCAAAATTACGCTACGCTATTTTGTGTCATGTTGTTGCGCTTTTGCCCTACGGTCAAAAGGGAAAACCGCTATGCTACGGGATGAGAGCGCCGCCTCTATATCCCTACGCTCCGCCGAAAAGGTTACGCACGCCGTCTCCACCTTTTCGCAAAAACCATAAAACCAAAAATACCGTTCATTGGCCGTAGTATCTTAAATAGAAGAGAGGTGAAAACATGTCCTGCCCGCATCTTAAACATAGCGTCATAAGCAAGAACGCCGGTGGAAGCGTCATTGCTTCTGCTTCCTATAACGAACGAAAAAGTATGTTCGACGAAGTGGAAGGCAAAATGAAGTACCCGCACACCAAAGCAGACGACCATGTTTTCACTAAAATGCTGCTTCCGGAAAATGCGCCGGAATCGTATCTTGATACAGAAAGGATCTGGAACGATTTAAATAAAATCGAAGAGGATAGAATCGGTTATAAGCTGATCATCCCATTCCAACAGGAACTGACTTTTGAACAGAACGTCGAACTGGCAACAAATCTTGTCAATGAGGAATTTGTAAGCAAAGGGCACCCGGCCCAAATTTCTGTACATAAGGGGAAAAACGGCAACGACCACATGCACGTCATTGCCGCCGACCGCCGTTTAGTTAATGGAGCCTGGGAAAAGCAAAAATCGGATACCATCTATTATAAACGCGGCACGGTCAAAGAGCTGGATAAACATGGGAAAGTTATAAATCCGGATGCCGTAATTTTGACTTCTGCAGACAAGGTAGACACGCCAAAACTGAAACGGAAGAAACTGCAGTATGATAGATCCGGTAATATTATAATGGAAAAAGGCTGGCAGGTTTTGCAGTACGACGCTAACGGAAAACCGCAACTGGATAAAGACGGTTATCCCGTCCTGGTTGATATAAGGGAACCTGACTACATCCCCGGAACGAAAGAACAGAAGTACAGTAAAAACGGAAAATACCTTAAACCACAGTGGAAGAAAGATACGATAAAACGAAGCAGCATTTCCAATATCGGCAACGTGGAACAGATCCGCCGAACCTGGGAACGTCTCCAAAATGAAGCCTATCAAAAATACAATGTCCTTGATGAGAACGGCAAAACCTTTCATGTGGATTTACGTTCCTACAAGGAACAAAATAAAGAACTTCCGGCCGACCAGCAGCTGATCCCTACCCGGCATATCGGCTACGGTATGAAATCGGAATCGGTTCTAAATTATAATGAAGACGCAAAGAAACATAATGAGCTTGTCAAGGAAATCCGGATGAAAGCCAGGGCTTTGAAAGCCGAGCAAGATAAACTTGCCCGGACTGAAAAAGCCCGTGCTGCCATGCTGCAGGAAAATGAAAAATTCTATGCCTTGCTGAACCCCCGGCAGGCCTTTATAAACAGTTGGACTTCCCGATATAACGAACTTGCCGCCCAGCGGAAAGAATGTGAAGATACCGTTCTGCAGAAACTGGAAGCCGGGCAAAAGATCAACGCCGACCGCCGGAAACAGATCGACCGGAAAACCAAAAGAGGCAATGCTGCATGGAACCGGCTCGAACGTCACAGCCAGCTCATGGGGAAAGTATCGACCGACATCCAGTCCATCAAGGATTCTTCCATTGATGTTGCTACACTTGCCGGCAAAAAATTCGATTCGCTGACAAATCAGGAAGTCGTAGCCTTCGTCCGCGCCCGGTATGGTTACGATACTGCTACCATTGCAGCCAAAGTCCTGGAACAGACAAGAAAAGATACTACGGATGCCTTGTCCGGACGGGAACAAAAACCGCCGTATTTTCCCAAAAAAAATACAAACGATATCAAAATACAACAATCTGCTAAAGCGATAACCGGCAATCTGGATATCGCAGCCGTTACAAAAGAAGCCTTCGCGACCTGGGAAAAAACGCCGGATGAAGCACCTCCTAAAGCCGTCATGGACGTGGTAGATACATACCGTACCGCCGAAGATTATTATCAATCTTCCCTCGCCGGGCATAAATGGAACGTCCAAAAGATAGAAAAAAATTATAATCCGGATGCGATCAACCGTGAATATAATGCTGAATTAAAAACCATCGCTGCGCAGGAAAACAAACCGACCGTGCAAACCGTCCTGTCCGTTGCCGCAGGGCTTGCCAACCAAAAAGCTTCTGCCCCGTCGACCGGCAAGATCCTCCAGAAAGACAAGCAAAAGATGACCGCCGAAGAACGAAAGCTGCAGGAATTCTTCGGGGACGGTGCGGACGAAACCGAAAATCTGGGGACACATCGACCAAAAACAAACGCGCTGCAGGAGATCGGAAACGCCGTAGCCGCGTTCCAGGAACGCCCGCATACTATGGAACCGGCCCCGGTCCCCTCTTCTGCAGAACGACCGGCCGACGAACCGGCGACCGCCAGGGCAACAGAACCGCCATGGAGCCGGGAAAAATATGACAAGCTTTCGGCCATCACGGAAAAAAACCGAGAAGCTTACCGCACACCTGCTATGAGACAAATTGCTGTAAATGAATATCAAAAACAGGTTGCACCATTTAATAAATATACGGAAATCAAAGAATCCGTCGACCGGCATTATCAAAAATACCAGGAAGTAAAAAATGAAGAAGAAACAAAAGCCAAGCGGAAAAGCCGGTTCTCTATATGGGAATATGAGCCGGATCAGAAAAAGATCAGATACTATGAATCGCTTTATCTTAACGCAAAACGGCAACTTGAAAAGGACTTCCCGGTTCCCCCGAAAAATCCAAATTTTAACTACATCCTTTGGGAAGTCAAAAGCCGTTATGGTAAGATGCAAATCAACCGATTTATAGCATTAACAGAAAATCTGCAATTCAAAGATAAAGATACTTTGCTTACAAAGTATCTAGCTTCCGCTGCGGAACGAAACGCATATTGGAAGAAAAAACCGGCTTCCGGAAAAAACACCCAACAGGCCAAAGACACACCCACCCTTACGACAGGAACAGACCGGAAAAAGGGCCGGAAACCATACACAGGCCGCTGATTCAGGGGTACTGCTACCCTTCCCCACCCTCTGAAACGCGCTCTACGGGCATTTTAGAGGGTCATTTTTTTCGGGAATCCGGAAAAACCGGGCGAAAAGGGAAAAACCGGCAGACCTGGCTCAACGTTTGGCCTGAGTTCCTGAAAAGGGATGCCGCTATTCATGGCTGCGGCTTGCTATCACAAAAATGCCCTGGCGGGCATCTGATTGTTTGAGTGTGCGGGCCGCCGCTGCGCCGCCCGGCCTGACAACCTGTTAAAATGTAGTTAAATTTAACGATAAATTTGTTGACTTGTTGCGTTTTTAATAATATAATAGATAAAAAGACGGGAGGTGTTTATGGTGTCAACGTTAACAAGTGCGATTACAAATACAGTACCGATAACACATTTC
>JAFVEJ010000012.1 GCA_017476085.1 Alphaproteobacteria bacterium | reverse complement strand
TCTTCGCACCAAATCCGCAAAGAAATCATATCGTCGGGTTCTTCGCCGGGATTCAGGTTGATCGCGCGCAAAAACAGCATCAGCTTATCCCCGAAAGAAACGCAGCGCGGGCGATCTTCCTCCTCTTCCGTCAAACTTTCCAAAGCCAACGGATTAATCCCGCTTTTTGTTTCCATAAATTCCTTTGTGTCAGCCGACTGCAAATCCATATGAAGCCACAGCACGCCTTGATCGGGCGTCCAGTTTTGCGCTTCCTCAAAGCTTAAACGCTTTGCCCCGCCTTGTCCATCCAGCAACAAAGCGAATAACAGTCCGTTTTTTTCATCAGCTTTTTTTTCGTTTTCAGACATCACATTTTTCTCCGAACAACGTTTTTTCTTATATCAAAGACTGAAACTTTTTGCACTTGATTTATGACAAACAAAAATTTTGATCACCCTCTTGCTTTCCGAAACAGTCCGTGTATGCTGTAAAACGTATTGAACAATTTAGGAAAAACGGATTGAAGCTATGGATATTCTGTTTAAGAAAAACGACATTTCAAACGACGCCGCTTTGATTGTCGGTGTTTATGAAAACCTGCTGCTGACGAAAACGGCAAAAAAAATTGACGCGCTTTTAAACGGAAAGCTGGCAAAAGCTTTAAAAGACAACTTTTTCAACGGAAAAGAAGGACAAACGCAGGAATTGATCCCTCACGACATTCCGGCGCGGCGTTTATTTTGTTTAGGACTGGGAAAAAAAGAAAAAACTTCCGAACTGGCGGCCTGCCGGATCGGGGCTTACGCGGCGAAAGCCCTGTTGACAAGCGGAGAAACCGCCGTTGAATTTGCCGTAGATGACCTGCCCGCCGCAGCCGTCGGATTTGGCGCGAAGATAGCTTCTTACCGTTTTACAAAACATAAAACGATTTTTAAAGCGCCCGTCACTTTAAAAGAGTTTTATATTTTAACCGAAAAACCGCAGGTCGCACAAAACCAGTACGAACCGTACTTCGCCGTTGCGAAAGGCATCCATACCGCGCGCGATCTGGTCAATGAACCGGCAAACGTGATTAATCCGATCGCTTTTGCCAAACGAGCGGAAGAACTGCAAAAGTACGGCCTGACAACGGAAGTTTATGATGAAAAACAGCTCAAAGCCAAAGGGCTGAACATGATGTTAGGCGTAGCGCAAGGTTCAATTAATCCGCCTCGCCTGGTCGTCGTTCAGTGGCGCGGTAACCCCGAAGATAAGAACACGCATGCCGTTTTGGTCGGCAAAGGCGTTACGTTTGATTCCGGCGGGTTAAGCTTAAAGCCCGCCAAAGGCATGGAAGATATGAAGGAAGACTTGGCCGGCGCGGCAACAGCCTTGGGAACGCTGCAGTCTTTGGCAATGCAGCGGGCAAAAGTCAATGTGGCCGCCGTTATGGCTATGGTGGAAAACATGCCTTCGGGAACGGCGCAGCGGCCGGGGGATATTGTCAAATCTCTGGCCGGCATCACCGTTGAAGTCATCAACACAGATGCGGAAGGCCGCTTGGTGCTCGGTGACGCTTTATGCTATGCGCAGGAACGTTTCAAATCTCCGATTTTAATTGACCTGGCCAGTTTGACGGGAGCCATTATCGTTGCTTTGGGAACGGATTACGCCGGATTGTTTTCCAACGACGATCTGTTGGCCAGACAGATGGAAAAAGCATCCGCCGACAGCGGAGAAAAACTGTGGCGCCTGCCGTTGGACGAACTGTTTGAAGACGATATTGTTTCCGATATCGCCGATATTAAAAACGCGTGTTCTTCACGCGCGGCGGGAAGCATTACCGCAGCCACATTCTTAAAACGCTTTATTCTGCCGCAAACCAAATGGGCACACTTGGATATCGCGGGCGTAGCATTGCGGGAAAAGAACGGTCTGTTGGGTCCCAAAGGCGGATCCGGTTTCGGTGTCTGGCTGTTAAACAAATATATTCGAAACAACCTAGAATCCGGAAATTAAACAACATCCTCAGTACAGAATTGAAAAAAAGCCTGAATATATCGGGCTTTTTTTGTTTTACGGCAGAAATATTCCCCCCGTAAAATAAGCATAAGCCTAAAATTTCTATTCGTTTTCAATACCGGATGCACATACGGCCGAATGTCCGGAACAATCGTGAAAAATCGCACGATTACGATTCTTTATTGAAAAATGAAATTATTTTTTCTGTATCAGCCCCGCGTTTAAAATAAAAAAAAATTAAAATAAAACATATATTACAAACAATTAATCCGACATATCTTAAAACATATATCAAAATACATCGCAAAATAAAATCATTACTATTAATTTATCGGATCATTTTATTATTTCAGTTATATTAAATTATACCCCCCCCCCCCTATTTTTCTTTAAATATACTCTCATTTATTTTCTAATT
>JAFVEJ010000162.1 GCA_017476085.1 Alphaproteobacteria bacterium | reverse complement strand
GCCTGCGCCTCAGACGGTTGTCTGCGGCTTGTCGTCGAACCCTACGGGCTCAAATCCCGGTGCTCGCATACAAAAAAACTCCGCCGAAGCGAAGTTTTTTTGGCGACCCCAACGGGATTGTCTTCGCCGCGCCTGCGCCTCAGACGGTTGTCTGCGGCTTGTCGTCGAACCCTACGGGCTCAAATCCCGGTGCTCGCATACAAAAAAACTCCGCCGAAGCGAAGTTTTTTTGGCGACCCCAACGGGATTCGAACCCGTATTGTCGCCGTGAGAGGGCGGTGTCCTAACCGTTAGACGATGGGGTCAAATAATTATTCTCTGTATAATTCCTTCCCTCTATTTCGTCAATATATTTCGGGTTATATAGCTTTTTTTATGCCGGTTTTAGCCGTTTCGTCAGGATTACAGCCGTTTATTCACGGCGTATAATCGCCGTTGATCTGTTTTATTTTGAAGGAGGAGATAATGGTTGTTTGCCAAATGAAAAACAGTTCTTTGACGCTTCTTTTTCGTTCTTTTTACGACAAGCTTTTGGCAGAAAATTATATTCGTTCGGGACATGGAATAGGGTTTTCCCCGCTGTTCGTGTTATCGGTTTTATCAGGAATGATATATGCAATTTCTTCTGTTTTCTTTTTGAAAGCTTTTGCTCCGGAAGTTATAACGGAAAAAATCGTGGATTTGCCGACAATTGAAGTTCGCGACGGACAAATAGTGCGGCCGGAAAATTTCTTTCAGCGGTTTGCTTTAGGGAATGGCGTGCATTTAACTTTGGATACCACAACGGATGCGGAGATAATTAAAGATCCTTCTCCGAATGAAATTTATATTTCGAAAAACGGCGTTCAATTTATAAAAGGGCATAAAGTCGAATTAATGCCTCTTAAAAAGTTGTTTGGGACGGATAATATTACGATTACCGCACAGAATATAACTGATTTTGTGAATAAAATTACAAATGAAATGAGTGTGGTCATTCCGTCGTTGATGTTTTTAATTTCCATTCCCCTTTTATTTTTTAAATATGGGGTCTTGGTCTATTTGCTGGCATTATTTTCTTATGTGATGACGTTGTTTTCAAAGAAACCGATGCATTTCGAAGCCAGAATGCGTTTGGCGACTGTTTCCGCGCTGCCTGTTTTTGTATTTAATTTTTTCTTTGATACAATGTTCGGGTTGTTTGGACTGAGCGGAATTGTCGGTATAATCATTACGTTGATCTATTTGTATTTTTATATCGCTCAGCTGCCGCCTGCAGAACTTAAATCCGAATAAAAGATTGCTAAAAGGAAACATTTGCGTGTAAACTTTGACAGTAAAAATTAAAGGGTTCGCGCAGATGTTTTCTTTTCTTTATCGTGTTTTTTATGACAGAACTTTATCGGTTTCATATATTAAAAACGGACAGGGATATGGACTGAAACCGTTGTTGATTTTGACGGTGTTCGGGGCTTTTTGTTTTTCTGTGCGTTTGTTTTGGCTGTTTTCTGCCGTCCCGTCCCGATTGATTGATAGTTTCGTTTCACAAATGCCGCAGATCGTTTTTGAAAAAGGGGAAATCGTTTCTCCGGAAAATAAAAGATTTTCGTATGTGTCCGAAAACGGCCGTATATTTTTTGTCTTTGATACGACACCGGGGCCGCTTGATTTAAAAGGACTGCCCTCTACCGGCGTTTATTTGACAAGAGATGCTCTTTTGACGATACGCCGTAAAGAAATTCGTCGCATTCCTTTTGTAAAAATATTAAATGATTTTAATCTTGTTTTAAATCAGGAAAATATGCGTTCGGCTATTAACGAAGCTATTTCTCTTTCAAAGATAATTATGCCGCCTTTAATGTTCGTTTTTTATATTCCCGGAATATTTGGGATTTATTTTTTTATGGTTTTATTTTCGTTTGTTTTTTCGTTCTTGTTTACGCAGTCCGTTAAACCGACATGTGAACAAAGTCTGCGCTTGTCCGTTTTATCTGTTATGCCCGCAGGTGTAATTGGCGGAATGGGGATGATTCTCAATACGAATTATTCACTTGGAGCGCTGAATATCGCGGTTATTTTTATCTATATGTATTGTTTCTTGAAAGATCAGGAAAACGGACACGGAAATGAAACGGTGATTGAACGTTAGAACAGCTCGTCCACAAAAAGATACAATGCTTCTGAAAATGTCGGAAAACTACAGCTGTCTGAAAAATCAAGGCGGTTAATAATATGGTATTTTTGATCCATACTGTCATAGACGAATAATTCTTCGGCCGCGCGTCCCAGCAAAAGCTTTCCGCGCATAGGAACCACTTGGGAAAAATCCAAATTGGCTTCTATCAATCCGGGCAGAGTATAGCCTTGTATTTCCCTGTCATTTGCGCGGGTTCCGTATAATTCTACGCCATTCCAGCTTAATCCGTCGGTTTGTTTTAATAAAGCAATGTAATCTACGGGAACGGGAGGAAAATGATGGGATGACAGAAGAGAACTGATAAAGCGTAAGGAGCGTTCATCTACAGGCGGAAAAAAAGTGCCGTTGTCTTTCTTTAAAGTGTTTAAAATTCGTGTCAGCATATTTTTTTAACGTCCCAGCATTGACCGTTGTTCTATATATTCAAAAGTGCTTTCCAGGAAGCCCGCGTAAACGCTGCGGTCATGACGGCTTGTTCCGCCGGAAGAAACTTCGATTTCTCCCGAGAAATAAACCTTCCCCTTCGGTGCAGGCAAAAACAGCTTGCGCGGTTTGAAATTCGGCTGTGTCAGGGTCTGCATATCAATAAACCGATGAATTTCCGTATGAAAAGGATGCGTTTGAATTAAAACCAAATTGGAAAAACTGTTCGTTCCGCCGTAGTCAAACGGTACACGAATATGAATATTAAAATTTTCCGGCGCTTTTCCTTTTTTCACCAGTTTGATGTCTTCTTCGCTCATACCGGCGGCCAATAACTCATTAATATGATGATAGCCGACATATTTCAGAAAATCACGACGGGTTCTTTTGAACGCTTTGCGTAATTCGGACAGCCAATTCGGATCTAAGGGAACGAAGTCAACTTCTATTAAATCCATATTAAGCAGGCCGGTTTGCTGAAACTGCCATTCCCATAACGCTCTGTCTTCCTGAGAGGATATTCCTCCGTTCATTGCGGACTGCGGAGTGTACGGCTGCGGCGCTTGAGGAGCGTACGGCTGAGGAGCATATCCTTGCGGGGCATACGGCTGCGGTGCTTGAGGAGCGTACGACTGAGGAGCATATCCTTGCGGGGCATACGGCTGCGGTGCTTGAGGAGCGTATG
>JAFVEJ010000161.1 GCA_017476085.1 Alphaproteobacteria bacterium | reverse complement strand
TCGGCAAAGAATCTCCTTATAATATGTCCGAAGAAAAAGCCAAAGCACGCGAAGCCGCTCAAGAAACAAAAACATTGAAAGGTCCGGGAAACGCAAAAGTTTTCTCTATGGACAACGCTGCCCGTTTCAGAAACAACCAAACAAAATTCGGTGTGGCTCAGCCTTTGACCGCCAGCGCAGCGGATCAGGCTAAACAGCTTCGGATCGAAGAAATGAAACAGCAGGCAAAAACAAAAGCGATTAATGAAACAAATACAACCTTAGCACAAAAAACCGCTATCAATCCGGAAGCTATCCGCGAACAGGTCAGCTCCGAAGGTTTCGGATATAAACGTCCGAATCTGCCGAACACATCCTCGGAAAAAGTTTCCGCCGCCGCTTCCTGGTTTCCCGAAGCAATGACCCGCCAGCTGGATGCCTATGAAGCGGCTAAAAAAGTCGCGCAACACGGCGCGGCAGGCGCTGCCCGCACTTCGGGAATGGAAATATAAAACGCTGTCCGGAACATTATTTACAAATGCAGTAATGTAAATATTCCACCGTTTTATCCGCACTGTATTTTCTGGTTGAATCAGCTTTAAAGCGGTTATACGCCTGCGTTGCTGTTCCGTAAGTTCCTTTTCTGGAAAAAATTTCCTTCACATTATCAATGCTTAACAGACCTTCGTTGTTATAGCTTAAAAAAATATATTTTGCTTTGGCGTTTTGAATCAGCTCCTCAAAAGCCCTTTTTACATCGGCTTTTGAGCAGTATTTTGATTTTTGGTCTTTATAATCGCGCAGACCTGTTTTTCCTTTGATAACGGGATCGTCATATTTGGCGATCGTTTCCAAAATATGATAGTTTGCAGAATACTGACGCTCGTTATACGGCGGATCAAGATACAAAATATCGCATGAAATTTCCCTGATCAGCTCGTTGGCGTCTTTGTTATAAACACAATGTTCTTCATCCGTAATCGAAAAATCGGCCGGAACAATTTTCATCGGTCTGGCAGCTGAGTTTTTCAGCTTTTTCAAAAAAGCGCCGTAAACGGAAGCCGTATTCGCCACACTGTCTATCGCTTCCAGCAAAGACGTCAAAAGAAAGAAATATTCGTCTTCCGTAATTCGCTTTTCTTCTTTCCATTCTTCGATTTTCATCCGAACGGCATCGCACTTTTTCGCATTGTCTTCGGAATAATAATTTCTTTCAAATTGCTGCCCTCTTGTGCCGGACAACGTATAATTTGAATATACGAAACCTTCCTCGCCCTTTAAATTGTTCAGATATTCAATTACATACTCTTTTTTCGATTTATCGCCGAACAACCTCATCTGATCGTTCGATACGTTTTTTGCCGCCTGTTCTATTTCTGCCGTCAGTCCGTTAAATTCCAGCGCCTTATGATTGCCGACATAGTTTCTGTTTAAAACGAAAGAATAATACTGCAAATCGTTGGAAATGACTTTGAAACCTTCTCTTTTAAAACAGCTTCCGACCGTTCCCGTACCGGCAAACAAGTCGCAAAAAACATGGGAATCCGGCGAAATTATTTTCAAAATTGTTTCTTTTAAAAACGGAATCAACGTTTTTTTGCTTCCGATATAGTTCATCAATCAGCCCTTTTCCCGTTTTTAAAAATAAAAACCGTTTTTAAAGTTTTTACCTTTGAATTTTTATTTTTTCAATACAGAAACGCTCTCCGGAAATTCAGAGGGCGTTTTTTTAATTCCTTTATAAAGAACTCACAGGCTGCGACTGTTTTTATGTATCGTCTGCGCAGCCGCTGCAGGCCTTGTCCTTGACGCCAACGATTGTTTTTATACCACACCTTATCTAAAAAAATTTCCCCTCACTTCAAAGTATATTTTTTTGATTTTTATTCGTGTTGACAGCTTCAGCGAAAAAAAATATTAAAAAAGTACGTTTTATTTTTGGAGAATGATTATGAAAGCCTTTGTTGTTTTAATTGTTTTACTCGGCGGAGTCGGTTATTTCCTGTATAGCAACGGTTTCTTTGATTCGTTTTTGGAAAGTTTTAACAGTACGGTACAACGTACATCCGACTTTGCAACGGATAGAAAAATTAAAGAAACAAAGTTTGAGTAAGCACATAAAATAGAAAAGCCCTTCAAATGAAGGGCTTTTTAATGGTTTCGAAAACGGCTTAGCCGGCAGCAGCCGCTTTTTCGGCGTTGAACTTCACCCATTTTTCATCGGCGTCGCCATCGGAAGCGATTGCACCCTGCGGGCATTCGGAAATGCACACGCCGCAATCAATGCAGGTTTCGGGATTAACAACAACTTGCGTTTCCAATTCGACGAACGCGCCAACCGGACAAGCTTCGACACAGGTCAGACACTTGACACAAGAATCATTAACGACTGAAGGCATATTTAATCTCCTCAAAAATTTGTATGACTTAGAAAATATAAACACTTTTCGCGGATTTTCAACATCAAATCGCCGAAAGGTTAAATTTTGTA
>JAFVEJ010000160.1 GCA_017476085.1 Alphaproteobacteria bacterium | reverse complement strand
CTTTGTAAAAAGGCTGGTTCCTTCTAAATAATCTTTTCTGAATACGCTCCATTTTCCTGTATTTGCAAGATTGGCAATCAATAAATCAGTAAATTGAGAAGCTTTTTGAAATCCCCATGTCCAACAACCATCTTCGCCAAGTGAATTTCTGGGATAAATTTCAACAGTATGTCTTTCTGTTTTAGTCAGAGATACATCCAATTTATCGGGGTCTGCATATAAAGGATAAAACATAAGCGGACGGTTGCTTCTGTTAAAAACCGGATTTCTGTTGCGCAATTCTGGTTCAAAAAATCCGCATGCTGTCCGAAGAGCAACAGAAATCCATGATTGCTATTCTACGCGAATTTGAAATCAAGAAAAAAAATATATAAAAAAGAGGCTTTCCTCAGCCTCTTTTTTTATTGTCCGATAATCTTTTTCAGTTTTTCGGCGACTTCTTCCACACCGCCCGTGCCGTCAATCGTTTCAAGCAATCCTTCATGCTGAAAGTACGGCAAAACAGGTGTTGTCATCATACGGTATGTTTTTAAGCGGTCAACAACCGTTTGCCAGTTATCATCCTGGCGGCGCAGAAAATTCGATCCGCCGCACTCATCGCACTTTCCGAACACTTTTGTCGGTTTTAACGTGTCATGATACATCGCGCCGCAATCTGCGCATGAAAAGCGTCCGATAATACGCTGAATAATCATATCATCCGGCACTTGAATTTCTATCACATGGTCTAAGCGGCGGCCTTTTTCGAACAAAAGTTCATCCAAAGCCTTGGCTTGCGGCAAAGTTCTGGGAAAACCGTCCAGAATGAATCCTTCTTTGCAATCCGGTTCATCCAAACGTTCAGAAATAATGGAAATAATCATTTCATCGGGAACAAAATTGCCTTTGTCAATCAAAGCCTTGGCCCGCAACCCTATTTCCGTTCCGGCACGCCCCGCATTGCGTAACATTTCACCTGTGGACAAATGCGGTATGTTCAAACGATCACGCAGCAAACGCGCCTGTGTTCCTTTTCCGCCTCCCGGAGGAGCCATTAAAACAAGGTGTTTGCCGTTGCTGATCACTTCAAGCGTCCTTTAAGTTTCGCCTTTTTCATCAGTCCTTCATACTGATGCGCGATTAAATGCGATTGGATTTGCGCCGCAAATTCCATTGTCACTGACACAACGATTAACAAAGTCGTTCCGCCTAAAACAAACGGTACGGAATACTTTGCGATCATAATTTCAGGGAAACAACAAATTGCCGCTAAATAGGCAGACCCTAAAACCGTCAAACGGGTTAAAACATAATCCAAATACTCCGCCGTGCTTTTTCCCGGACGAATACCGGCAATAAAGCCGCCATGACGTTTCAGATTATCCGCCGTGTCTTCCGGATTGAAAACAACCGCCGTATAAAAGAATGTAAAGAAAATAATCAATCCGGCATACAACGCCAAATAAACCGGCTGGCCATGCGCCAGAATCGTTGATAATGTCACGATCCAATCCGCACTGTTGCCGCTTTTTACCGAGAAATTAACAATCGTCATCGGCAATAACAGCAAAGAACTGGCAAAGATGGGCGGTAGCTCGCGCGTCGGATTCAGCTTTAACGGCAAATGTGCACTTTCGCTGTTCATCATACGACCGCCCATCTGACGTTTCGGATACTGAATTAAAATGCGGCGCTGAGCGCGTTCAATAAATACAACGAAATAAACCAACGCCAACACCATCAACATCACCGCAAACAAAGTCGGCGTTGACATAGAACCCGCTCTGGCCAATTCAAAAGTTTGAGCCAGCCCCATCGGAATGCCCGCCATAATACCGGCTGTAATAATTAAAGAAGAACCGTTTCCGACGCCGCGCGCAGTAATTTGATCGCCCAGCCATACGATAAACATCGTTCCGCCCAACAAAGAAACGACCGTCGTAAAACGGAACCATTGCCCCGGATTGATCACGGCGGATGTTCCCGCCGAACCGACCATTGTTTCCAAACCGACAGCTAAACCGTAAGCCTGAACGATCGTAATCAATACCGTTAAATAACGAGTATATTGGTTCATTTTGCGATGTCCTGACTCACCTTCCTTTTTCAATGCGATCAAAGACGGCAAAACGGATCCGGCCAGCTGCACGATAATCGATGCCGAAATATACGGCATAATATTCAAAGCGAACAACGTCATACGGGACAACGCGCCGCCTGTAAACATATTAAACATTCCTAAAATACCGCCGGCTTGTCTGGTAAAGATATCTTCCAGAACAACAGCATTGATCCCCGGCAGAGGAATAAAAGTACCTAAACGATAAATGACCATGGCCCCCAATGTAAAAAGAAGACGTTTTTGAAGGTCTGTCGCTTTTGCAAAAGTTTCCCAACCTAATCCGGTCGCCATTTTATCTATTTGAGAAGCCATTTCTTTTTTCTTTCAAAAAATTTCCAAACTCTAAACACACAAAAGAGGGGGAGAGCCCCTCTTTTGCACTATTGTATGTGATTATTCGGCAATGACAACCTGACCGCCGGCCTTTTCGACAGCAGCCTTTGCAGCCGCCGTCGCGCCTGCAACCTTGATCGTCACTTTTGCCTTCAGCTCGCCGTTGCCCAACAAACGCAAACCGTCATAAGTCTGCTTCAGAACACCGGCTTTGCACAAAACGTCAGCGTTGATTTCTGCAACCGCATCAATAACACCCTTGTCAATCGCCGCCTGCAAACGCCCCAAACTGATTTCCGCATACTTGTTTGCGAAAATGTTGTTGAAGCCGCGCTTTGGTAAACGACGATACAGAGGCATCTGACCGCCTTCAAAACCGTTGATTGCCACGCCTGTACGAGCCGTCTGACCTTTGCCGCCGCGTCCGCCTGTTTTGCCTTTGCCGCTTCCGATACCGCGGCAAATGCGCATACGGCTTTTACGGGCACCGTCATTATCACGAATTTCATTCAGTTTCATTTTCTTAACTCGCTTTATTTCAATCGGTGTGCGCTGCTCAAATTTAAACAGCGCACATCCGGCTTATTCTTCAACCACAGTCACCAGGTGGGCAACTTTTGTAATCATGCCGCGTACAGCCGGAGTATCCTCCAACACTTTTTCGGCATTCATCTTCTTCAAGCCCAACCCCAGCATCGTCGCGCGCTGAACTTTTGTCGCGCCGATTATACTGCCGGTCTGTTTGATTTTAATTGTTTTTGCTGCCTTAGCCATTATCTTACTCCTTTACAGCCGCTGCATTCGCGCCGTCACGGGCAGCGACAACGTCGCCGACCTTTTTACCGCGCTTAGCCGCAATCATACGGGGAGAATTAACGGTTTTCAAAGCCGCAAAAGTCGCTTTGATCATATTATGCGGGTTCTGAGAACCGAGCGATTTAGCCACAATGTCCTGAATACCCATTGTTTCGAAAACAGCGCGCATAGGACCGCCCGCGATGATTCCCGTACCAGCGGGAGCCGTTCTTAAAACGACTTCACCGGCGCCAAATCTGCCGCGCACGTCATGATGCAAAGTCCGTCCTTCACGCAAAGGAATACGGATCATTTCGCGTTTAGCTTTCTCGGTTGCCTTACGAATTGCTTCGGGAACTTCACGCGCCTTGCCGGATGCAAATCCGACGCGGCCGCGCTGATCGCCGACAACCACCAAAGCGGCAAAGGCCATACGGCGGCCGCCCTTAACGGTTTTAGCAACACGGTTGACATAAACGAGTTTGTCAACAATTTCATCCATTTCGCGATCACGTTCAGCATGAAAATCAACGCGCTGATCGTTTTCACGTTCTTTATCGCCGCCGCGGCGGCGTTCTGTATTAGGTGTGCGTGCCATAATTACTTTCCCCTAGAATGACAAACCAGCTTCACGAGCCGCTTCCGCCAAAGCTTTTACGCGGCCGTGATAAACATATCAGCCTCGGTCTAAGCAAACTTCTTTGACTCCGGCTTTCAGAGCACGTTCCGCAACCAGCTTGCCGACAACAGCAGCGGCAGCAACCGTGGCACCATTTTTAACAGAAGCCTTGACTTCTTTTTCCGTCGTCGAAGCGGCGGCTAAAGTCTTGCCTTCCTTGTCGTCGATAATCTGCCCGTAAATATGCTGTCCCGAACGGAATACGGATAAACGCAAACGTCCGGCGGATTTACGCCGCAGGGAAGCACGGGTACGGATACGACGGCTTTCAAATTGAATTCTTGCCTTACTCATTTTCGTTCCCCTTTACTTCTTCTTACCTTCTTTACGCAGGATGTATTCACCCTCGTACTTAATGCCTTTTCCTTTGTAGGGTTCGGGCGGACGCTTGGCGCGGATAATCGCGGCAAACTGACCGACAGCCTGCTTGTCAATACCGGTGATTTCAACATTCGTCGGTGTGGCACAAGCCACTTTTAATCCGGCGGGAATTTCAAAATCAACATCATGACTGAAGCCCAAGCTCATCTTCAAGATTTTGCCCTGAACCTGCGCCTTATAACCGACGCCATTGATTTCCAATTTTTTGGAAAAGCCGTCATGAACACCTTTAACCAGGTTATTCAGACGTGCACGGGTCGTTCCCCAAGAGGAACGGTTAATACCGGTTTCGGATTTGCGCGGCGCAACCCACAACTTATTGTCTTCCAGCTTCAGATCAACATCATCAGCCGCTGTATATTCTAATTCACCCAACTTCCCTTTGACTTTAACAAGCTGACCGTTCACATCAACCTTGACATCTGCGGGAACAATGACGGGGTATTTACCAACACGAGACATGTTCTTAATCCCCCCTTCTTAGAATACTTTGCACAAAACTTCGCCGCCGACATTGGCCGCGCGAGCTTCGTGATCGGACATAACGCCCTGCGGCGTCGACAACACTGAAATGCCTAAACCGTTATAGAACTTCTGCAAGTCCTTAACACGGGAATAAACACGACGTCCCGGCGTGGAAACACGGGAAATCTCGCTGATGACCGGACGGCCTTCATAGTATTTCAGTTCAACTTTAATTTCGTCAATGCCTTTGCGGACGTTCACGCGGGAATAACCGCGGATGAAACCTTCACGCTTTAAAACATCCAAGACGTTTTCACGGAGCTTGGACGCCGGCACCGTAATGTCGCTCTTACGAGCCTGCTGACCGTTACGAATACGGGTCAGCATATCTCCCAACGGATCGGAAAATGACATGGTAGTATCTCCTTACCTAACTTACTGTTACCAACTAGACTTAACCATGCCGGGAATCTGACCAGCGGAGGCCAAATCCCTCAACACAACACGCGACAGTTTGAACTTGCGGTAGTTACCGCGAGAACGACCTGTCAATTCACAACGCAAATGGACGCGGGTGAAGGAAGAATTGCGAGGCAATTCAGCTAACTTCAACACGGCGTCAAAGCGTTCTTCTTCAGAAACAGAACGATCTTTGATTTTTGCTTTAAGAGCGGCACGGCGGGCTTTGTATTGTTTAGCCAGACGTTCACGTTTCTTATTGCGTTCAACAGCACTTGTTTTTGCCATATTCTTTTACTCCAATCGCTCTAGTTTTTCGCAAACGGCATATCAAATCCCGCCAAGAGCGCTTTCGCTTCCTTGTCGGTTTTGGCCGATGTGCAGAATACTATATCCAAACCACGGACTTTATCAACAGAATCGTAATCAATTTCCAAGAAAACAATCTGTTCTTTTAAACCCATAGCATAATTTCCCTTGCCGTCAAAGCTTTTATTTGAAATTCCGCGGAAGTCGCGAACACGCGGCAAAGCCATCGTGACCAGACGATCCAGAAATTCATACATACGTTCGCGGCGCAAAGTCACTTTGCAGCCGATCGGCATGCCTTCGCGCAGCTTGAAAGCGGCAATGGATTTTTTCGCGTACGTTACAACGGGTTTCTGACCGGCAATCGCCGTCAAATCGCGAACGGCTGAATCAACAGCTTTACGGTCTTCCACGGCGTCACGACCGACACCCATGTTAATAACGATTTTTTCCAAACGGGGAATTTCTAACTGGTTTTTATAACCAAATTCCTTTTCCAGCTTGGGACGAATTACTTTTTTATAATGATCATAAAGTCTTGCCATATTCCCTACTCCTATTTCTTCACGGGGATAACTTTGCCGGACT
>JAFVEJ010000159.1 GCA_017476085.1 Alphaproteobacteria bacterium | reverse complement strand
TCTTTGCATGAAGCGTATATCCGCGTTTTGAAAAAAGGGATTGCAACGCCCGATTTGATCGAAAAGTTGAAATCCGACAAAAAAACGGGGGTTGATACGTTGTCTTTTATCAAAGCGGTGAGAGTAGAATTGTTAATCCTTTTGGGGTTAAAAGAAGAAGCTGAAAATCAAGCTTCCGAATTAAAATATATAATAAAGGAAATCAGATGACGGCAAAAACGGTTAAATTGCAGTATGACGGCAAAGAATATGAATTTCCCGTGCTTTATTCGACAACGGGGGAAGGCTGCATCGATATTTCCGGTTTGCGTGCCGAAACCGGATTGACGACATTGGATCCCGGATTTGGCAATACGGCATCCTGTATCAGCAAAATCACTTACGTTAACGGGGAAAAAGGCATTTTGCGCTATCGCGGCATTCCGATTGAAACGGTGGCGGAAAAAATGACCTTTGTCGAAACGGCATGGCTGCTGATTTACGGACGTTTGCCGACAATGGCGGAAATGAAAACGTTCAGTACGCGGCTGACGAATAATGAATTGCTGCATGAAGGCTTGCTGCATCATTTTGAAGCTTTTCCTCCGAACGGTCAGCCGATGTCCATCCTGTCGGCGGTTGTTAATTCTTTGATTTGCTATTCTCCGGAAATTATGGACACAACCGACGAAGAGGCTATGCGCAACGCTGTTGCGGCGATTATTTCCAAGGTGCGCACGATTGCCGCGTTTTCTTACCGCAAAGCGATGGGACTGCCGTTTGTGTATCCCGATCCGGCCAGAAGTTATTGCGACAATTTCCTGCATATGATGTTTTCCATTCCGAATAAGCCGCATCAGCCGACACAGGAAGCGGTCAAAGCATTAAATCTGTTTTTGATGCTGCATGCCGATCACGAACAAAATTGCTCGACTTCAACCGTCCGGATCGTCGGATCGGCGGAAACAAACCTGTTTTCTTCCGTAGCTTCGGGCATTTGCGCATTGTGGGGAAAACTGCACGGCGGAGCGAACGTTGCCGTTTTCGAAATGTTGTCCCGATTGGCTCAGGGCGATGAAACGGTCGATCAGTTTATTGAACGTGTTAAACGCAAAGAAGTCCGCCTGATGGGCTTTGGCCACAGAGTGTATAAAACGTTTGATCCGCGTGCGAAGATCTTGAAAAAAGCGGTTTTTGATTTATTGGAAACCGAACGGGTCAAAGATTCGTTGATTGATACCGCTTTGAAATTGGAAGAAAGAGCGTTGAATGACAGCTACTTTAAAGAACGCAACCTTTATCCGAACGTTGATTTTTATTCGGGAATGATTTTAAGGGCTTTGCGGATTCCGCTGAATATGTATACCGTTATGTTCGCGATCGGCAGAATGCCCGGCTGGATTGCACATTGGCGGGAAAATAATGAAGATCAGCGCCGCTTGGCCCGTCCCCGGCAGTTATATGCCGGGGCGGTGGAAACGCCGTTTTTGCCGTTGGAATTGCGCTCCGGTGAAGAAGAATTATAAAGGAGGAATATATGATTTATGAAAACCTGAACGCTAAAAAAAGCGAATTGGATCAAAAGCCTCCTTTGTCTGCGGAAATATCGGAAGAATTAAGAAAAAAAATAGAATTGGAAACGGCTTATGTCGGCGGTTATTTTGACGGATCCGGCCTGACGTGCAAGGAAACGGCAAAGATTCTGTATGAAGATGAAACCGTTCCCGGTCATTTTTTAAAAGAACATATTCAGGTGCTGAATGCCGCTAAAGCGTTTGAGATGATTTCTGTTTTAGCTCAAAAAGTCAATCATCAGATCGATGATTCCGATGTGAAGAATATTCATCGGATTGTCGTTCGGAATTTAGATGATAACAATGGCGGAATGTATCGCGGTTTTGTGCTGAATTTTCAAACGGGAACGCATGAATTGCCCGATTCAGTCCGTGTGCAGCGAATGATGAATGATTTCGGTATGTGGCTGTTTTCCGCCAGAACTTTGCATCCGGCGGCAATTGCGGCGGAAGCGCATTTAAAATTGATGTCCATTCAGCCGTTCGGTCAGGGAAATGCTTGTGTCGCGCGATTTTTGATGAATTTAATTCTGATGAGACATGGCTATCCGCCCGCTTTGTTTTCCAGGCGTGAAAAAGCGGAATATTGGGATACGCTGGAAAAAGCTGTTTTTAAAAATGATCGGGAAGGCTATGATAAATTGATTTATCGAGCGGTCAACCGGGCACTGGAAATTTATTTAAAAACATCCGAAAAAAGGGAAATAACGGAAATAGAACAGGATCCTTATTTTCTCAGGATAGGGCAGTTGGCGAAAGAATGCGGAGAGCGTGTGTCAACACTGCGCTATTGGACAAGTTTGGGACTGTTGGAAACGGCAGGGAAAACATC
>JAFVEJ010000158.1 GCA_017476085.1 Alphaproteobacteria bacterium | reverse complement strand
TTGTCGTTTTTAAAGCCGGTCTTATCGCGATTGTACTGCAGTCGTATGCGCGAAAATTCGGAATTGTCCCATTCCGCCATTATCGAGTGCATTTCCGGTTTATGGTGTTCCGCATTTAAAACAGTGTTATTCAAAGCCGCCGGCGTTTTTTTCGGTTTCATCTGCGCATAGCGGTAACCGATTTTCCAATTCGTCAGGAATTTAAACGTGCTTTGCGCGTACCAACCGGAAGTCTTGCTGTCAAAATCTCCGGCGGAACCGTTTCTGTCGTCGTATTCTCCCTTTTCGTTGCGGAACATATATTCGCCTGAAAGAACGAATTCGCTTTGTTTGTTGTTGCCGTTCGGCGCGTAGGAATATTTTAAAGACGCGGCATAAAGATGATCTTTGCCGTCAAAGGTCAAAGCTTCCGTTTGTCGTTCGGCGTCTTTGCTTTTGGCATAAAGATAAGAAACACCCGCCAACCAGGACTGATTGTCGGTTATGTCGCCGCCGAAGCGCAAATAGCCGTTTGCCGCGCCGATGCCGGAACCTTCGTACGCTGCGGGGAAAAAGCCGCCCCGATACGCGCCGCCGCCGATTTCCGCATAGAAATCCGTTGGCAGAACAACGGACACCTGCGCGCCGTCATCTTTATAGGCATTGTTCAGAAACACGCGGTACGGAAGCGGTCTGTCCGCGAAATCGTCCGTGTGGGCGTGTTTTTCGTTCAGATAGCCGAAAACGGGTTTTAAGCGGCCGAACGTGAAACTGATTCCGTAAGGCAAACCGATGGATTGAACAAAAGCCTACTCCAATTCGATTTTGTCTTCTCCGTCTTCACTGACGATCGCGGCGGTCAGGTTCGCCGAAAATTTATCGTCAACGTTCGCCCCGATCATAATTTCAGATTCCCCCAGACCGAAGCCTTTGTCCGAAAACTCGCCTTCTTCGCCGACCTGAAAGCCTGGAATGTCTTTTTCATCACGGGAATAATGCGTGTACGCGCCGTTCAAAACGACGCTGATATACGGATTGAAAGCGCTTAGTCCGCTTCCCTTTGAAGAGGGTTGGGCTTGATTTGTTTCCAAAGTTTTGATTCTGTTTTCCAACAGGTTGATGCGATTTAATAATTCCTGTTCCGTCGCCTGCGCATAAAACGGGCAGGACAACACGGCCAAAGCGGTCAATGCCGCCGTTTTTTGATTTTTCATAAATTTTTCCTTTTGTTTACGGATAACACCAATCACCGAAAACGATGCGTTTCCGGCGATATTTCAAAATCAGGATAAATTTATGCGGCGGGCGGTGCGCGGGAATGATAACCGGCGCTTAACGTCTGATCCGAAACAAGAGCCGCCTTTAAAATCTTTTGCGGTGTTTCTATACGAACGGGAATGACCGGAGAAACGACTTGCGGCGTGTCCATGCCGGACAGTTCCGCAGCCGTTTGACAGTAAACGCATTGTTCATGGGGAACGGCTTCATTGTCATCGTGAATATGTCCGGCGACAATGATTTGCGCCGCCAGCAAACAGATAACGGGAAATAATTTCAGCCTTTTCCAAAACATAAGTATAGCTTATCGGATAGGATCGTAAAAGTCAATGAAAGGTCTTTTTACGCTTCTTTCCACAAAATCCGCACGCGGGAAAATTCTTTTTCCTTGTCGGGCGAAGCGATTTTATGGATGGTCGTCAGTCCGTCCGTTTGCGAAAAAACGGCAATGTCATCATCGAAAACAGCCGGCTTTTTAAACGCGATTTCCATTTCCGCGATGTCGTGCGTCAGGCGGAAAGAATGCGGCACGCCTTCCGCCGCCCAGACGGGATAAACGGCGTTGTTGACATGGTTGTTCAGATCGATTTCCTCGTACCGGACGGGAAAGCGCGTTTCCGTTTCGGGCAGGTCGGGAAAAGCGATCGCCGGAAATTTTGTTTCGATCATACGCTCGTTGTGTAACGGGTATTCTGGCAGATTTTTGGCGACGCCGACGGGGCGTTTACTGTTCAGGTCGATCAACGCCCATTGACTGGACGCGCAAAACAGCACCTCGCCGTTTTCGTTGACCGCTTTGAAATCGCGGATGCCGCAGACGGCCGTCCTGCCGCTGGCCCAAGTTGTTAAAACAAAGGATTCGTGCCGTTTCGGCAGTCTGTCGATTTTCAGATGATAGTTCGCGCCGACCCAGCCGATGCCGTGCGTCAGGCAGAATTCGTATCCGCATCCCAAAGCGTCCGCGTGCCTGTCTGCGGCGTCCTGCAATAAATTGTACAAACTGCGCAGGTGCAGTTCCCCTTTGCGGTCGGATTCGTAAACTTTGACGGTGTGCGGCAACTCCAGCGTTTCCATTTCATTCTTCCTTTGATATATTTTTTATAAAAGCTAATATAAAAGCGTAGAAAATAAAAGGCTGAAAATGACGGAACAAAGCGTTTGGAATAAAAACTGGGCGAACTGGAAGGAGGATTTCAAACCGTCTCCGTTTGCTGAAAAAGCGTTTAAGCTGATGAAAATCAAGGATATGCACGACGTTCTGGATTTGGGGTGCGGCAAAGGGCGCAACAGTTTGTATTTCGCGGCAAACGGCATGAACGTGACGGCAATGGACATTTCCGACGAAGCCCTGAAAACGGTCGAGGCTTTGCGCCACCCGAAAATCAGGACGGTGTGCGCGGACATTTCCAAATCGGATTTGGAACCGGAACGCTATGACGCAGTGTTTGCCTGCCTGTCTCTGCACTATTTCGGCGATGCGATGACTCGCCTGATCATTGACAAAGTGCACCGGTCTTTGCGGGCGGGGGGATTGTTCTTTATTCGCTGTAAATCGGTCAAAGACAAAGCGTACGGTGTCGGCGAAAAGGTTGGCGAGGATATGTATTTTGACGAATGGACGCGCCATTTTTTCCGGCCGGAATATATGACGGACGTTTTATCCGTTTTTGAAACGGCGGCCGTTTCGGAAACGGAAGAAGATTATTTCGGAATTTGTCATTTTATAGACGGGATCGCCGTCAAACAACATCCGGAACATTAATTTGAAATTTTTTCTTTCGTTTTTTTTTAAAAGCGCTAGAGTAAAAAAAACAAAGGTTTAAAAGCGGTAATTCATAATGAAAAAATTGACATATAATCAAATAAACATTGTTCTGTTGACGATCAGTTGGATTGTTTTTCTATATTTGGGCAGCCATTTTTTATTATATAATGATGATATGGCCACTATGCTGGAAGTGCGCATGCCTTTTGGTGAAATGCTGCGGTTTCTGTCTGTGGAAGACATTCATCTGCCGGTTTATTTTATTTTGTTAAAAATGTGGCTGTTTGTTTTCGGGGATTCCATTTTTGCGGCCAGATGTTTTTCCTACGTCGGTGTGTTGGCGGGAGCCTTTGTCGCGGGAGGAATGATTAAAAAACTTTACGGGGAAAAAGCAGGTTTTTGGTATACGGTCCTTGTTTTATTTTTGCCGGTGTCTTTTTCTCTGGCTTTGACGATACGGATGTATTCGTGGGTGAGTTTCTTTTGCGCGGCGGCTTTTTTATCGGCTCAGTTGGCCTTGTCGGAAGGAACAAAAAAATATTTTGTTCTTTATCTGATATATGCATTTTTAGGCGCATGGACGCATTACTACGGAACCTTGACGTGTGCTTTGATCGCTGTTTCTTTTTTACTTCAGTCATGGAAAAAAGACAAAGAGCTGTTTAAAAAGTGCTTTATTTATAACGCTGTTTTGTTTTTGCTTGTTTGTCCGGAAATTTATATTTTGCTGCAGCAAAATATCGAAGGAGTGGGATGGATAAAAAAAGAATACGTTATGGATGCGTGGCGAGAGTTCTTTTTTGATTATAATCAAAACGCGTTTTTTCAAAAACTTCCTGCTTTTATGATGTATTTCCTTTGGATTGTCGGATTTCAGTTTTTGTTGAACGAAGAGAATACCGATCAAAAAAGAACATCAAAAGCGGCTGTTTTTATTGCATTGGGCGTGTGGGGGATTCCGTTTGCGATTTCTTTTGTTTATTCTCCTTTTTTAGTCGGCCGCTATTTGGATGTTGTATATGGCTGTTCCGTCATTTTTTTCACTTTTGGTGTTTTTAATAATCGCGGAAATAAGATTCTTTTGACCGTTTTATTGCTTCTTTCTTTCTATCCCGCGATTTATCCGCATAAGATGCGCCGGGAAATAAGTGTACAGCCGTTGTTTTATCAGATGTTTCAGCAAAATGTTGCTGCGGATGATGTCGTCGTCGTTGAGGATTGGCAGCTGGTTTATTGGCTTTATTATCATTTTCCGAACCATGATGTTCGTATATTAAAAGGAACGGAACAGAACTTTTTTAAAGAAAAACAGCGTTTGATAGAGGAAAATGAAATCAGGGAATTAGCGACGGAAAAAAATGTTTTTTTGACGACGGCGGGTAATTTTCATTTAAATGCGGCGAATATATTTTCCGCGTATGACGCATATCTGACGATACCGCTTCGTTTGAAAAAATTGGTAAAACCTGAAAATTAGAGGAATTCAACCATCTGATTTTAAAGAGTTTCTTGTATATTTCCGTATGTCGTCTTGACATTTCCGGCAGGAATCCTTATAGAATCAAAAACGGCTCATATAATTCCTCTGACGCCGGAGGAAGTTTCTACTGAACAGGAACGTGTTCTGCTATGAGTGCTTGAAGCGCCGTTTAACGCGGTGTTTTAAGCCTTTTTTTATGTCTGACAGAAAGGAAAAAAGTATGACCGTTCAGATCATCAAAGGACATATCGTTGACGCGCCCGCTTTCGGCAAGCTGAATATTACGGAAAACGGATATCTGGTGCTGAATAATGGCAAAATTGAAGGAGTCTTTTCCGAATAGCCGGAAACGTACCGCAATGCTCCTTAAACGGATTATGCGGACAAACTGGTAATGCCGTCCTTTGCCGATATGCACATGCACGCGCCGCAATACGCGATGCTGGGAATGGGAATGGATTTGCCGTTGTTGGACTGGCTGAACACATACACCTTTAAAACGGAAGCGAAATTCAGGGATACGGCCTATGCCCGCGAAGTCTATCGCGCTCTGGCCAAAGAAATGATCGACAATGGCACGACGCGCGTTTGCGCCTTTTCCTCTCTGCACCGAGAATCCACGATGATTTTGATGGAAGAATTTGAAAACGCGGGAATGACCGGCTTTGTCGGCAAAGTGAATATGGACCGCAATTCCGGCGACGTGCTGACCGAAACGACGGAAGAATCCATGCGCGAAACAGAGGCCTGGCTGGACGAGGCTTCGGATAAATTCGAACATGTCAAACCGATTTTGACGCCGCGCTTTACGCCGACCTGCACGAACGAACTGATGGCTTTCTTAGGCAGGTTGGCGCAGGAAAGAAATTTGCCCGTTCAGTCGCATTTGTCCGAAAACACGTCGGAAATTGCCTGGGTTAAAGAGCTTCATCCCGATTGCGCCCAATATTGGGAGAGTTATGCAAAATACGGCCTGTTCAACGAACGTACCGTGATGGCGCACTGTGTCCATTCCGACGAACGCGAACGCAACGCGATGAAGGAAAACGGCGTCTGGGTCGCGCATTGTCCCGATTCCAACATCAATTTGGTCAGCGGCGTTGCGCCCGTGCGCAAAATGATGAACGAAGGCGTGCGCGTAACGCTCGGTTCGGACATAGCGGGCGGGGCGTTGCTGGCGATGCCGCAAGTCGTAACTTCGGCTATCCGCGCGTCCAAAATGAAACGGATTCAGACGGATTGGACGGAAGACTTTTTAACGGTGGCAGAGGCGTTTTACCTCGGCACGGCCGCGGGGGCGAAGTTCTTCGGCGCGAAAGGCGGCTTTGCCGAAGGCGACAGCCTGCATGCCGTTGTCGTTGATGATTCAGCTTTTCCGATGCCCGCTAAAAAGCTGACTGTCAGGGAACGTTTCGAACGCGCGCTTTACCTGATGACGAAACGCGATATCGTCGCCGTTTACAGCGATGGGCGGAAAGTAAAATAATTCAGAATTTTCTTTTCCAGCGTTTAATTCTTTTTTTCATTTTAAAGATAAAGTTGCGTATCCGGTCGGACAGCGTTTGCCGCAGTTTGTATTTATGGGCTATTGCGATTTTTCGCAGAAGACGCGCGTCGTGCGGAGGATTTCTCTCAGGTCTTCTGTAATCAAACGCGATTTTTTTGATATGTTCGCTAACAGGTGTTTCTGAAAATTCATCGGCGCAGGAAATATACAGAATGTCGATATTTTTATTGGGGAAGCGTTGGACAATGCGTTCATAACCGTTCAGCAAAGCGCTGTCTGAAGTTTCTTCAGGTTGATACGGGGGGACTGTATAAACAATCAGGATATCTTTGGCTCGATTGATATTTTCGATCAACCGGCTGATTCTTCTTTCATATTTGGCTTTGACGATCGGAAAGGCTTCTTCAAAAGGGATGCCGACGGGAAAGTCATGATTAAATCCCATATTGGTTCGTTTATTGAAATAAATATCGCATAAGTTGTTTTTTGCTTCGTTTTGTTTGCCGGTAAAGACAAGGTCTTCTTTGTTGATATAATCTGCAAAATCGGAAACGAGCAGATCAACGCGGGAAGTAAAATCTCCGCCGAAAACCCAATCCAGCGGATAGGAATGAATCTGCAGATTTTTTTGCGCAGCATTGACGAGCATAAACAAGCGGCTCCGAGACTGAAAATGAGATCGTATTTTTTTGCAGACATGAAAAAACTCCTTTTTAAAAAGAAACGCTGACGCAGGCTTGTGCGGCGATGCCTTCTTTGCGCCCCGTGAAGCCTAGCTGCTCCGTCGTCGTCGCTTTGATGCTGATGCGGGAAGCGGAAATACCTAAAACTTCCGACAGCTTTTCGCTCATTTCCAAGCGGTAGGCGCCGATTTTCGGGCGTTCGCAAATGATTGTAATGTCCGCGTTTAAAATTTTTCCGCCCAATCCGTGAACCAAAGAAACGGCGTGTTT
>JAFVEJ010000011.1 GCA_017476085.1 Alphaproteobacteria bacterium | reverse complement strand
GAACAGATAGCCGTCCCGGGCAAATTCTTCTTTTGTCAGATAGCCATTCTTTTCAGCTTCCGGAGAAAGATTGAACATTTCAACAAATTCTTCTTTCGTTGTATCGTTGTCAGAAGCCGTTTTCATTTTATAAGCGGCAAATTCTTCCGCGGTCAGTTTGCCGTCTTTGTTCTTGTCCATCAGGTCGAATTCCGCGTTCCTTTGTTCCGGCGTTTTGTCTTTGCCCCGATCCAGAAAAGACGATTGCTGCGCGACATATTCGTCTAAAGTCAGACACTCCAGTTTGCTTTTTTTCGTTTCCGCGTAAAGCGACTGAAAATCTTCGCGCGTCAACAGGTACGTTTGGTCTTCCTCTTTTTCTTCGGCCATCATTTTCTGCTGCTGTTTCAGCTGGTAATCGACATATTCGTTTGCGCTGACACAGCCGTTGTTGTCTTTATCCATACGGTAAAAGTCTTCTTTGGCAATGGCGGCGCCGGTGTTTTTTATAAAATTCTGCGCCATTTCTTCGCTGCTCATGGATTTCATTTTATTTGACAGGTCGTCCAATTTTTTCATTGCCTCATCCAGTTTTTTCATACTGTCTTCAACGGGGGGAATGTCTTTAAGGTCGATGACGCCGTCGCCGTTTATGTCTTTCTTTTTAAATTCCAATTTTATCATGATAACGCTGAATTTTTTTGTAAACGCTTCCATTTCCGTTTTGTTCAGCAGATGATCATGGTCGGTATCTGATTCGTTAAATATTTTTTCCGTTGCGGCGGTGATTTCTTTTTTTTCTTTTTCGGTCATATTGGGAATGGCGTCCAATCCCTGAATCATTCCTTTGATTTCCGTATCGGAAACGAAGCCGTCGTCGTTGATGTCCAACAAATAGAGGCGATCCCTGAAATCCTGCTGCAGCGTTTCATTCTTTTCCGAATGAGCCAGCAACATTTCTTCGGTGAGTTTGAAAACATCCGTATCCGGTTCGCTTTCGGCGCAATAAGCATATGTACTTTGTCCGCTTAACAGAACCAGATATAAAAGGAAAAATAATTTTTTCATTCGGATGCCTCTCCTAAAGTATTAGTCCTGAATATTATATCATTTTTGATTGAAAAACAATTTTCTATCTGTTCGCCGCTGTTTCGGTTAAATTTTCGGAAATACGATTTTTTTCTTGACTTAAAGTTGACTTCAACAAATACGATGCTTGTTGAGGCAAAAACAAACAGCGGGATAACGGACAATGACGATGTGGCTTGTGATTATGTATGTAACGTTGATGATAACGGGATCAAGCCTTCTGTATTTAAGCAATCGCGTCAGTAAATTCCGGATATTTAAGGTGTCGGAAGAAAAGAAAAAAAACAGGTTTGTTCCCAGTGCGTTCGTGGTTTTTTTGATCTTCGGATTGATCGGACTGGCGATTAATTTCATAAATGCGGTTGTGTGCGCGATTTACTTCGCATTAATTTGGCTAGTCAGCGACGCTGTGTTCTTTGTTGTTGAAAAAATACGTCACAAACCGTTTGAAAAATATTTTGCCGGAATGTTCGCCATTGTCGCGAGTATTGCCGCGTTGTCATGCGGTTGGTATCTGAATCATAACGTTTGGCAGACAACGTATGTGATTGAAACGGATAAAAATGTAAAGGATATGAAAATCATTATGTTTGCCGATTCGCATATGGGAACGACTTTCCGGGCGGAAGGCTTCGCCAGGCATATCGCCGCGATGCAGGCGCAGAATCCGGATATGGTGATCGTTGCCGGCGATTTTGTTGATGACGATACAAATCGTGCCGATATGATCGCGACCAGTAAAGCATTGGGAGAAATGAAGACAACTTACGGTGTTTATTTCGTTTTCGGCAACCATGACAAAGGCTATTACGGGCCGGCTCATCGCGGTTTCAGCGGGCAGGAACTTGTCGCCGAACTGGAAAAAAACGGCGTTCATGTTTTAACGGATGAAACCGAGTTGGTGGACGATATGTTCTATGTGATCGGGCGCAGAGATTTTTCGGTTGAAAAAGAACAAGGCGGTAAGCGTAAATCAATGAGTGAGCTGGTTAAAAATCTGGATCAAAGCAAATATATGATTGTCGCGGATCATCAGCCGACCGATTATAAAAATCAGGCCGCGGCAAAGGTTGATTTGGTTTTATCCGGTCATACGCATGGCGGACAGCTTTTTCCGTTTAATTCGGTCGGAAAATGGATCGGTGCGAATGACAGGGTGTACGGCCACGAAAAGCGCGACGACACAAACTTTATTGTGACTTCGGGGTTGTCGGATTGGGCGATTAAGTTCAAAACGGGATGTAAATCCGAATATGTGACTGTTCTTGTAAAAGCAACAAAAAAATAACGTTCTTATTTGCGCGCTTTTTTCTTTGCTTCAGCGGCCAGAGATTTTATGGCTGTTTCCAAATCTGCGAATCGGGTGATCGTGTAGTCGGGCTTTGCCGCGGCGTAGGTGTGATCTCCTTGATTTGATTTAAAGAAAACGGATTTGATGCCCATTTCATTCGCGCCGTAAATATCGCGATACAAATCATTGCCGATAAAAATGACTTCTTCCGGTTTCATATTCATTTTTTTAAGCGCTTTTTTAAATAAGCGATGATCCGGTTTGCGGTATCCGTAATCGCTTGAGACCAGCAGCGGATTGAAGAAATCCGCCAATCCGACAGCATTCAGTTCGGCTTTCGCCCATACGGCCTGTCCATCCGAAACGGCAGCCAATTTGTATTTTTTTTGCAGCGTTTGCAAAGTTTTTTTGACGTTTGGATACAGTTGCAGCTGGAATAATGAAGCCGCTCGAAATAATTCGGCCGTAATTTCCGGCAAAAGCTTTAATTTTTTGTTTGACAGCTTTTTGGTGTAATCGGTGGCGTTTTTTTCTATGATTTCTTCAAATAAAACGACAGCGTCAAATTCCGGATGTTCTTCCTGGCTGTCCGCGCGTTGACGTTTATTGATATCGAAATATAAACGTTTCAGTTCTTCGGGGGATATTTCAATTCCCTGATAAATTAAAAAGTGGCTGACGACGCGATATAAATCGTTTTGTTCTTCATTTGTCAAAATATCGGTTAATGTGCCGTTAATATCAAAAATCAAACCGCGTATCATACGTTATCCTCTTGAAAACATTTTCTTGCTTCGCCGATTAACTGCAGCCGGTAATCCCGATCTATCCAGAAATTTCTGGCGATGCGCAGCAAAGTCAATCCCATATAAAACGGAACACGACGAGTGACGGAATCAAAAGCATTTTCCCGATCGGGAAAATGCGTTGCGTATTCCCATAAAAAATGGCCGATAAAAGGTTCGGCGGCAAATGTGTCAGGAAAATTCATCAAAAAGAAATGCTTTAATTCTCCGGCGATGCGTCCGACATCGAAAATTCTGTCCGTGTACATGCACCGTTCCATGTCAAAGGTTTCCAATCCGTCTTCTCCGGAAAACATAAAGTTTTCGGGAGTGGCGTCCCCGTGAACAAGCACTTGGCAGTCTTCCCACATTTCCGGCCGACAGCGCCACGAATCGCACCAAATATGAAATTCGTCGGCTTCATCGCCGGAAAATAAAGGGAGACATTGATCGATTATCTTATCCATATATTGGCAGGTTTGTGAAAAATCAACTTGATCTTCTGTCGCGGAACGGTTATGCAGTTCGGCAAAAAAATGGGCCAAAACGGCCAGTTTATCAAAAAGAAGCGCATCATTGTTTTCGTTGATGGCTCTGCGGATAACACTGCTGAGCAATTCTCCTTCGCAATATTCGATGACAAGCAGTTCTCCCAAATCGGAATTTTTTCCCAAAGGGCGGGCGACATAAAACGGTTCGCAGTCAAAACCGAGGCTGCGCACGGTTTCCAAAGCATCGTATTCTTTTTCCATTTTTTCCGCGGCATCTTCCCGATTTTCATCGCGTTCGGAATAAAAATATTTGCCGATGGCTTTAGCGCCGGTATGATTTTCCTCATATTGATAAACGACGTTTGATCCGCTCAGCTCGTAAACGGAATAAGACGGATCATCAATAAAATCGGTTAATTGCGGCTGAATATCATATTTCAGATAGTCGTACAGCGGGTCGTCTTTTTGTAAAAGTCCAATGAAATTTTTTGCCATTTTTCAATCTGTTTTTAAAAGAATATCAAAGCGTTTTATTTTTGAAAGATAACACAGTTCTGCGGATAATTCTTTGAAAAAGTTATGACGTTTTTTTAATAATTGGGTGAGGGGAAAAACGGCGCCGCCCGCGCCGTTTTTAAGTTTAAAACAGCATTAAAGCCAACACCTGCGCGGAAATGACGCGCAGCGCGATTGTGACCGGATAAACGGTTGCGTATCCGATGGCCGGCGCATCCGCATTGGACATATTGGCAACAAAAGTCATAATCGGCAGGCTGGTTTGGCATCCGGATAATGCGCCGCACAGGGTCAGATAGTTCATTTTTTTAACCAATCGCATAAATATGCCGACCGTTAGTAACGGCAAAGCGGAAATCGCAACGCCCAAGGCAATAAAATATAATCCTTCGGTTCTGGAGATCAGCTTGACGAAACCGGGACCGGAAGCAATTCCGACAACGGCTAAGAACAATAAAATTCCCAAGAATTTAAACGCTTTTAAAACATGCGGCGGCGTATAGAATACGATTCTTCCCCAAGAGCCGCGGTAGGATAAAAGCATGGCGACAATTAACGGGCCTCCGGACGTTCCAAGCTTTAACGGAATACTGACACCGGGAATATGAAAAGGAATCAAACCGACCAGAATACCGATGACCATTCCTAAAAAGAAAGGAATAAAGCGTGTGTCGTTTGCCGTTTCCTGATCATTGCCCAAATAACGGATTAACGTTTTTGTTTCTTCTTTTTTGCCGACAACGACGACCTGATCCGCATAAGCCAATTTTAAATCAGGCGTCGGAGACAAAGAAATGCCGTTGCGGATAACACGGGAAATGACCCAATGGCGTCGGGTATCTCCCAGAATTTTTTTCAGGGGTTTACCGACACGGCGATAGTTGGTCAGCAAAAGTGTTTGACTCTGAATCTGTTTGGCGCTTTCTTCCATCAGATCCAGTTCCGGTTCAAGTCTGAACAGGAACGAAATTTCCTGAAAGATCTTTCTGGGGCCGAAAATCAAAAGAATATCGCCGATCTGCAGCTTGATATGTTCATGCGGAATGATGTATTCGTTGCCCCGTTTCATTCGGGAAATAGTCATCGTGTAATGCATCATTTTTAAAAAGTCGCCGATTTCCAATCCGTCAAAACTGGGATTGTTGACCAGGACATTAAATCCCTGCATATGCGGATCGTTATCAACTTTTTGTGTTTCGTACGAAGCGACTTCATCCGCAATTTTGACGCGGAAAGCGACTTTCAGCAAAGCAAAAACCAAAATTCCGCTGATAATCGAGAAAGGATAAGCGATCGCATAAGTGAAACCTGATTTTTCTATAGAGGAAGCATCCGCCCCCAATTCCGTTAAAATCTGTTGACCCGAACCTAATGCGGGCGTGCTGGTAACGGCGCCGGAATAAAGGCCGATCAGCTCCGGCAGGGAAATATGTCCGAATTTGAAAATCAGGATGGTGATAAGCGTTCCTAATGAAACAACGGCAAAAGAAATTAAATTTAGTGTTAATCCGTTTTTGCGCAAAGAAGCGAAAATATTCGGCCCGACGGTCAATCCCATAGAATAGATGAACAAAATCAATCCGAATTCTTTCAAAAAAGCCAGAACTTCCGGATTAAAAACGATATTTAAACGTTCCAGAACATATCCCGCCAAAAGGCCGGCAAATAAAACGCCGCCGACTCCGACGCCGATGCCTTTGAATTTTAAGCTGCCGATAAAAATACCGATGACGGAAGTAATACTGATACATAAAATAGTTATGACCGTTAAAGACATAGCTTTCCCCAAGAAACACTTATCAAGTATTTCCTATGATAAACTTTTTTCCTAAAGAAAGTCTAAATATTTGTTTGCAAAAGAAATTTAATTCTCTGTTTTAAAAGGACGAGTCATCAGCAGCTGAATGACAACATCAACTGAAGCTTCACCGTTCAGGATCTTCATTAATCCTTCGCAGATCGGCATTTCAACCCCGGCTTTGGCGGCGCGTTCCAAGACGGCTTTCGCTGTAAAGACCCCTTCCGCGACAGAATGCTTGTCCGCTAAAATATCGGGCAAAGATCGGCCTTTCCCCAATTCCAATCCGACGGAATAGTTCCGCGACTGTACGCTGTTGGCGGTTAAAACCAAATCCCCCAGACCGGAAAGGCCCATTAATGTCTGCG
>JAFVEJ010000157.1 GCA_017476085.1 Alphaproteobacteria bacterium | reverse complement strand
CGCACTTTCTCTTTTGTGACGAAAATGCCGCCGGTCAGTTATTTCATCATTAAGGCTACCGGGTTGCCGAAAGGTTCCAAGGAACCGGGACGTTCCAAGGTCGGAAAGATCACTAAGGCGCAAGTCAAGGAAATCGCCGAAAAGAAGATGCCGGACCTGAACTGTTCCACGGTTGAATCCGCGATGAACATGGTTATGGGACAGGCGCGTTCTATGGGTATTGAAGTCGTGGAGTAACGGGAAATGGCTAAGTTAGGTAAACGCTTAACGGGTGCGTATAAAACCGTTGACTCTTTGAAGACGTATGATCTGGACGAAGCGATTGCCGTTTTGAAGGCTGCTCCGAAGGCGAAATTTGACGAAACCGTCGAAATCGTTATGGGATTGAACGTTGATCCGCGTCAGGCCGATCAAATGATCCGCGGCGTGATCGGTTTGCCGAACGGAACGGGCAAAACCGTCCGTGTGGCTGTGTTTGCCAAAGGGGCTAAAGCTGAAGAAACCAAGAAAGCCGGTGCGGATGTTGTCGGTGCCGAAGATTTGATGGAAACCGTGTTAGCCGGCAAGATCGAATTTGAACGCTGCATTGCGACGCCTGATATGATGGGAGTTGTCGGTCGTTTGGGTAAAGTTTTGGGACCTCGCGGTCTGATGCCGAACCCGAAGCTGGGAACCGTTACGATGGATGTAGCGGGCGCTGTCAAGGCCGTTAAAGCAGGTCAGGTTGAATACCGTGTCGAAGCTGCCGGACAGATTCATGCCGGCGTCGGCAAGATCAGCTTTACGGAAGCTCAGATCAAAGAAAATATTTTAACGTTTGCGCAGGCTGTTTTGAAAGCAAAACCGGCCAGCGTCAAAGGAACTTATTTAAAGCGCGTCGGCTTGAGCACGACTCAGGGCGTCGGCGTAAAGGTTTCTGTTTCCAATCTGTCATCTTTGGCGAGCGGAAACTGATAAAAGTTACCGGTCGGAAACGATCGGGAAAAGGGAAAACCGGATTTTCCGGCTTTCCCTTCACCTGTCCAAGACTGTAGGTTCGGTATTTTATATCGTTTAATGGACAAGAATCCGCCTGCATAGACAGAGGTACAAGTTTTACCGCTCCGTAGTGGTTTATGGCTTGAGCTTTTGGACAGGAACCGCTTTCGGCATGGGGTCGGAAGCGTGGATAACGGAACTTTTGCTTTTCGCCTTTTGAAAAGTGAAAGGAATGGAGAGGATACAAAAGTGAAACGTGAACAAAAAGCTGAATTGCGTTCCCAAATGAACGAAGACTTCAGCAATGCCGGATTGGTTGTCGTCACTCATTATTCTGGATTGACGGTTGCCGAAATGTCGGCTTTGCGTGATGCCGTTCGTAAGGAAGACGCAAAGTTTCGCGTGACAAAGAACCGTATTACTCGTCTTGCTCTTGCTGGTACACAGTACGAACAATTAGCGGATCTGATGGTCGGTCCGACAGCGATTTCTTATTCTGTCGATCCGGTCGCCGCCGCTAAAGCCGTTGTAGATTTTGCCAAGAAGAATGAAAAATTGATCATTCGCGGCGGTATTATGAACGGAAAAGTTTTGTCCGTAGCCGAAGTGAAGGCTTTGGGCGAACTGCCGTCCATGGACCAATTGCGCGGAAAATTGGTTGGTTTGCTTCAGGCGCCTGCGGCTCAGATTGCGCGTGTACTCAAGGCTTATGCCGACAAAGAACAGGCGGCGTAATTATTCGCTTGTCATGGGGGATTTTTCCCCGCTTAAAGATTGGTGTCGCAAGACACAATGTTATAACTGATTTAAACGGAGTTTAATAAAATGGCTGATCTCGCCAAAATCGTTGATGAATTGTCTGCTTTGACAGTGTTGGAAGCTGCCGAACTGTCCAAAATGTTGGAAGAAAAATGGGGCGTTTCCGCCGCTGCTCCGGTAGCTGTTGCTGCCGCTGGTGCCGCGGGTGCTGCTCCTGCTGAAGAAAAAACCGAATTTGATGTTGTTCTGGCCGAAGCCGGCGCTAACAAGATCAACGTCATTAAGGAAGTCCGCGCTATTACCGGTCTGGGCTTGAAAGAAGCCAAGGATCTGGTTGAAGGCGCTCCGAAGACAGTTAAAGAAGCTGTTTCTAAAGAAGACGCTGAAAAATTCAAGAAGCAGTTGGAAGCTGCCGGCGCTAAGGTTGAAGTTAAGTAATTGCCTCAATCTGTTTAATTTTAGGGATCGGACGAAAGGCTTTTCAGGCTCTTTCGACCGGTCCTTGAAGCTGTCTTGGATATCTTTCGCGTCTTGGGATATTCATTTGCTTTAAAAAAGACGTTAAAGAATTTTATTTTTTAGGAATGGGGAGCCAAAATGGTCAAATCTTTTACAGGCCGGAAACGCGTACGCAAAAATTTTGGAAGGATTCCTTCCGTAGCACCGATGCCCAATCTGATCGAGGTGCAAAAAAGCTCTTATAGTCAATTCCTTCAATTAGGCGTGCCGGCGGCAAAAAGAACCGAGACCGGTTTGCAGGAAGTTTTAAAATCGATTTTCCCGATTAAGGATTTTTCCGGCCGCGGCGAATTGGAATATGTCAAATATGAATTGGATGAACCGAAATACGATGTTGATGAATGTATTCAACGCGGTATGACTTATTCCGCTCCTTTGCGGGTGACATTGCGCTTGGTCGTTTGGGATATCGATGATGAAACGGGAGCCCGTTCGATTCGTGATATCAAAGAACAGGACGTCTATATGGGCGATATGCCGTTAATGACTGAAACCGGTACGTTTGTTGTCAACGGTACGGAACGTGTGATCGTTTCTCAGATGCACCGTTCTCCGGGCGTGTTTTTTGATCATGATAAAGGCAAAACACATTCTTCCGGTAAATATTTGTTTGCCGCGCGCGTCATTCCTTACCGCGGTTCATGGTTGGATTTTGAATTTGATGCCAAAGATTTGGTTTATGTCCGTATCGACCGTCGCCGCAAACTGCCGGTAACGACGTTGTTGTACGCTTTGGAATCCAAGGAAACGGAAGAATTGCGCAGACAGCGCGAAGCCGAAGGCCGGGAGGTT
>JAFVEJ010000156.1 GCA_017476085.1 Alphaproteobacteria bacterium | reverse complement strand
GTGTTCTTTGAAAACGGGACGAACTCATCAGGTTCGGGTTCATATGACGGCTTTAGGACATCCTTTGGTCGGCGATCATACCTATGGCAAAATGCCGAAAACCGCTCATTGTTCGGAATTGCTGAAAACAGCGGCGCAATTCGGACGACAGGCGCTCCATTCGTATCAAATGTGCTTTGAACACCCGATTACAGGAAAAATAATGCGATTCGAAATTCCTTTGCCATCAGATATGCAGGAATTGGTCGATTCGCTGAAATAGATAAAGCAAACACAAAAAGCCCGCGTAAAGCAGGCTTTTTTATCTGGCAAAAACGCCGCGGTTCTTTAGCCCTGACGAGCTTTCATGCGCGGGTTTTTCTTGTTAATAATGTAAACGCGCCCTTTTCTGCGGACGATTTTGCAGTCTTTATCACGCAGTTTAGCGGATTTCAGGGAATTACGAACTTTCATAATATAAACCTCAAACTTAACGTTCTTCTGATGAAGATAGGTGACAATACAAAAATTGTCGTGTATTGTCAATCATTAAAGGGACGAATTATCGTCAAAGAGGAGTTTTTTTATGCGACAGGCTTTGTTTGTTTTGATTTTACCGTTTTTAGCGTCATGTGCGCTGGTGCCAAGCGAATGGTATGAAGATTCGCAGGAAATACGCGAAATTCATGGGCCGGCCAACTCTTATACGATTTTGCCGCCGCCTCCGGAAACGGTTTTTACGGGCAGTGAAACGGTCTATCAAAATAATTATGTGCTGAATGAAACGATGGTGGCCAGACTCGGCGAGCCGGTTTTAAAAGTTCGGGCGTTTAAAAAGTATAATTATGTCTCTCGGGAAATGATTTTGGAAAACCCGGCAACAGTTACTGTCGAAACTGAAAAAATGACCTTGCCGGCTAAAAAATATCCGATTTTCGGTATATTCGAATACGGGGATGAAACTTTTTATGTTTATCCCAAATACAAGCATTTTTATTTTTTAACGGATATGCATGGTAAATTTCAGCCGTTGTTCCTGTATGAGATCAAAAACAGCGATAAAGTGACTGTTTTCAGGGAAAAAGCAAAATTTTCGCCTTCCGAAGTTCGCATAAAACGTTATTCTTTTTCCAGACAGGAGAAGATTCCGTTTTTAGATTTTGAGATTATTTACGACGGTATTAAAAACAATCAAATCGTGTTGTTTTATAAAGATGCCGTTCCCGGTACGGACGGCAATGCCGGCAGCTTTGACACTTTAGCTTATCCGGCGGATTCAACGATGATTTCATTGAAAGGCCGTCTGCTGAGAATTTTGCGTGCGGATAAAGACCAAATAGCTTATATCGTCGTCAAAGAGTAATGGAAAAGTGAAATAAATACCAAAAGGCGGGAAAGCCCGCCTTTTTTAATGCGGAGAAAAATATGCTGACAGTTTTGGTTTTACCTTTTTTATCTTTAGCTTTGTTTTGTATCAGCTTTTATATGATGGCTCGAGATATGGCGCAAATGCCGATGACGGTCGCTTTTATCGTCGCGTCCGCAGTGGCGGTCGCAACGGACAGACAAAAGAAGATTCAGGATAAAATAAATACATTCGCCGAAGGAATGGGACAGCGCGACATTATGGTGATGGTTGCCATCTTTATTCTGGCGGGCGCTTTCACGGCAACGGCGCAGGCGGTCGGTTCCGTCAATGCCGCCGTCAAAATCGCCTGCGCTTTTGTCAGTCAGGATTATATGACGGCGGGACTGTTCGTCATCTCCGCTCTGGTTTCGCTGGCCATAGGAACGTCCTGCGGGACGATCGCCGCGATGATACCGATCGCCGTTTCTTTGGCGCAGACTTTGGGTTTGGATGCGGGACTGGTTTCTGGTGCAGTTGTAGGCGGATCGATGTTCGGCGACAATATGTCCGTTATTTCCGATACGACCATCGCCGCGACCGGAACGCAGAAAGTCGCTATGAGGGACAAGACGATCTATAACTTTAAAATCGTCATCGCCCCCGCGTTGATTAGCGTTTTATTGTACCTGTTTTTGTCGGGGCGAGCGGGGCAGGCGTACCGTCCGGATGCCGTCGATATGGTCGATTGCGTTAAAATCGTTCCGTATCTGTTTTTGCTTTTCCTCGGTATCAAGGGGGTGAACGTTCTGCTTGTTTTGTGCGCCGGAATAGGATTGAACGTCGTTATCGGTTTGACGACCGGAATGTTCGCCGTGCCGCAGGCTGTCGCTTTAATCGGCAAAGGGACGCTGAATATGGCGGAAACCGTTATTATCGCGATGTTGGCGGGCGGCTTGCTGGAAACCGTTCGCCGCGGCGGAGGGTTGGATTATCTGGTCAAAGCAACGGACAGGATGATGACTTCTGTCCGTTCCTGCGAATTGGGGATTTGCCTGCTGACGGCTTTTACAAACTTGTTTACGGCAAACAACACCGTCGCCATTTTGACGGTCGGCCCCGTTGCCAAGGAAATCAGCGATAAAAAAGGATTGAACCCGAAACGCGTTGCCAGCCTGTTGG
>JAFVEJ010000155.1 GCA_017476085.1 Alphaproteobacteria bacterium | reverse complement strand
GCCGAAAAGCCTATTTGTTTTTTTGGAAAAAGTCGTGCGTTCCAGCTGTTCATTCAAACGTGTTCCCGGTTTTGAAGCGGTGTCCGCGCTGACAACAAAAGGCGTCAAATCAACAACGTCCGCCAAAGCGGAAGGTATTTCCTGCACGTTTTGTTCCTGCGCGGCTAAAGAAACGGGTGGGGTAATAGGAGAGTGAACGGCGGCGATTTTCTCGGGTTCGTAAACGGGCGTTTCTTTTAATTGCTGCGCAAAAGACGGACGATTTTCCGAACACGGCGTTTCCGCTTTGATGTTTTGGGCGGTTTCTGATTGAAAAGTAATGCCGTCTTGCCAAATAGACAGATCAACAGTAAAATCCATATATAACATAAGCGCCTCCATTTTTTCTTTTTTAAGATGCAATGTTCGTGCCATTTATCGAAGAAAGTTTTTTAAGGAAACAGCTATGCGTCGGATTTTGATTTATTCTTTACAGGAAAAACCCAGACAAGCTTTGGCGGGAGAGATCCGCGCGCTAAATATTGCCGATGAAGTCGATGAAACGGCTTCTTTTGAAGAAATAAAGACGTTGACGGAACAGGAAAGTTTTTCCGCGTTTATCATTGACGAAGCGTTGCCGGAACAGATCCGACTGTTGACGGATTTGCCGACAAAAGTTCCTGTTTTTTATTTGGCCGGACAGCCGTTTACGCCGGAAAACGGCCAATATGTCCAAAAGCCGTTCCGTTTGTCCGTATTTTTGACGGCTCTGATTGCCGCGATTGCTCAATTTGAACAAAGCGATCATGCATGCGTTTTCTTAAACGGGTGGAAGTTCAATTTCGCCGGAAAAATTCTGAACCGTGAAAATGAAGAAATTAAGTTGACCGATAAGGAAGCGGCATTGCTGAATTATTTGTATAATCAGCCGGAGCCGGTCGATAAGGAAACGCTTCTGCGTGAAATCTGGGGATACGGCGAGGGCATTTCCACGCATACGTTGGAAACTCATATTTATCGTTTGCGGCAAAAACTGGAAACGACGGGTATTACGTTTTCCGCAGCGAATGGCGAAGGTTATCGGTTGGTTTTTGAAGAACCTATTTAATATAATTATCGCGCATTTTCCGCAGACGGCGGGCTTTTTCCGTCGGCGTTTCATCCATATCGCGGTCGCGGATGCGGACTTTTAACGCGTCAAAAGCATCGCCGATCGGAATAAAGCCGTCGCGGCTGTCTATTAAGCTTTTTCCCGCATGAGCCAATCCGATCGCGTTTCCGTTGTCATCTACCAGGATACCGCCCAGAGTAACACTTTGTACGTTTGTGTTTGTTAAAATATCTACGCCTGTATTGCTGAAACGATAACCGGCCACTTTGCCGTGTTCCATCGCGCCTTCATATCCGCCGCGCATCGGCGTGCCGATCGCGTAGAATTTTTCACCGACGGCCGGCAAATCCAACCGCAGCGGAATGGGCCAGTTATATTCGTCAAATTCGCTGGGCGGCATATACAATAAAGCGACGTCTTTGTCTTTGTTGACGCGCAAAACCATAGAAGGCACGATGCGTCCGTCTAAAAATTCGGTTTTGACATATGTCGTTTTCTTGGCAATTTCATAATTGGTCAAAACCAAGGAAGGAGAAATAATTAAACCGGATCCGACTTCTTATTCATTTGTAACGGCAACAACGCTTGAACGAATGCGGTAAATGCGAATTGGCGACAAATAGCGGAACGGTTTTTGGTTGTCGATTGTAATCCAACCATCTACGGGTGAAACGGCAAAACCGAACTTATTGTTTTCTTTTTCCAAATCGGATGAAAGGGAGAACTCTTCTAAAAACCGGCCTAACGGTACGGTACGCAGAACCTGACCGAAAACTCCTTTGGTTAAGGGCGGCTCTGTTAATAAACGGGCAAAAATGCCGCTTCCATCGCCTTTATCTCTTAAGCCGCGTCCCGCAATGCCTGATCCGACGGAGTCGTCCAAATCTTGTGCTGTTTGTGGTTCTTCCGCTAAAGGAACGCCCGACAACTCTTTGCGCATCGCCTGCAGACGTTCCAGTTCTTCCGGAGTCAGTTCTTCTCCGTTGGCAAAGCGACGCTCCAGCTCCCGCAGTTCCCGCATATCGCCGTCGCCCTTTTCCATTTCTTCTGTTAAAGAACGGCCGCCCAGATCCATTTTTTCGAGATTGTCCTGCAAATGTTCGCGATCTATATAGAATTTCATTCGTTTGCGGCGATAGGAAGACTGCAGTCTTTTATACTTTTTATGTTCATAAACCAAGGCATCAAATTCCGCTTTGGCCTTCCTCAGTTCTTCAGGATTGGGAACCGTACGCATCGTTTCCAGGAATCCCGGCATACCGATCAGACGAATCAAAGCGTCCGCAAACGCTTTTTCGATCAGGCGCACTTCGCCGTCACGAACAGGCGTTTGAATTTCAGCATAACCGCGCGTTGTGTCTTCCCAATACAATTTGCGGTTAAAAGGCGTCATCACGCGCCAAAGCACCTGAATTTCCGAAGATCCGCTGCGTAATTGTGAATATGTCCTGGTGCGCCAATCATACTGATCGCAAACGTTGATAAATAAATCTTTGATTTCTGCGGTAATAACGTAGCCGGGCAGCAAATCCGGTCTTTCCGCGCTGATTGAATAGGGAAAATAAGGATTGTCTTTGCGGACAATGACGGGAAACAGTTCGTTCAGCTCTTCAAAGAACACGTTGTCAAATTTCATGTCGTGGCGCATAGCGCGGCCTTCGTTTAAAACGACGTTTTTTTCGGCTCTTTTGCAGCCGAACAATTTGAAATTATAACGACCGATATCTTTACCCCATTCTTCCGCCGTTCTGTTGCGGTTGATTTTAAAATCGACGTATTCCAATTTTATCGGAGCCAGTTTCGGATCAAAAGTAAACAACCGTTCCGCTAATTCGGTTGCCGCATCGCCGTAAACGGGCGTCGCATGATCACCGTCAATGACGACGGTTGTTTTTTCAATGGCAGAAACGGTTTCAGGCATCTGACACAGGCAGAAAATCAATGTGAATAAGAAAAAATGTTTCAATTTCATCAGATACCTTTATTATTGATTCAGTCTATTTTACATAATCAGAAAAAAATTAAAAAAGGTTTAGTTTTTAAAGGATTTTGTCATGTATTTGCTGCCGGCGATAGATTTGAAGGAAGGACGCTGCGTCCGTTTGAAACAAGGCGATATGAACCAATCTACGGTTTTTAACGATTCTCCCGCGAATCAAGCTGAAGCGTTTATGAAAGAAGGAACCGAATGGATTCACGTCGTCGATTTGGACGGCGCTTTCGCCGGAAAGCCGGTCAATATATCGGCTGTGGAAGAAATTTTAAAAGCAGCTGATGTAAAAATCGAACTGGGTGGCGGCATCCGATCGCTTGATACGATCAGACTGTGGTTGGAAAAAGGTGTCACGCGCGTCATTTTGGGAACGGCGGCTTTGCGCAATCCGGAACTGGTCAAACAAGCCTGCCGTGAATTTCCGAATAAAATTGCTGTTGGTATCGACGCCAAAGACGGCTTTGTTGCCGTGGAAGGGTGGGCGGAAACTTCAACAATCAAAGATATAGATTTGGCGCGTCGGTTTGAATCGGTTGGAGTCAGCGCGATTATTTATACGAACGTGGCGCGGGACGGCGTTTTGGAAGGGCCTGATTTGGAAGCGACTTTAAATTTGGCAAAGTCCGTTTCGATTCCGGTGATCGTATCGGGCGGCGTTTCTTCTTTGGACGATATTAAAGCCTGTCAAAAGGTCGGAATTTTTGAAGGCGTTATTGCCGGCCGCGCGATTTACGAAGGACGCTTTACGGTATCGGAAGCAATTTCAGCATTGAAAGGGGAATAGATGACGGCGGAAGTTTTAGAACGTTTGTTCCATACGATTGAAAGCCGCAGAGACGCGGATCCGCAAACTTCTTATACGGCGAAGTTGTTTTCAAAAGGGAGGCAGCGGATTGCGCAAAAGGTCGGCGAAGAAGCGGTTGAAACGGTGATTGCGGCGGTTGCCAAAGATAAAGAACACGTCGTTTCGGAAAGCGCCGATTTGCTTTATCATTTATGCGTATTATGGGCGGACGCGGGCGTTTGTCCCACAGACGTTTTTCAGACATTGGAAAAAAGAGAGGGCGTTTCCGGCATAGCGGAAAAAAACGCCAGACCGAAGGAGTGAAAAATGAAAGTTTATGATGAAAATAATGTTTTTGCCAAAATGTTGAAAGGGGATATTCCCGTCAATAAAATTTACGAAGACGAATACGCGATCGCTTTTGCGGACATTCATCCGAAAGCGCCGATTCATCTGTTGGTGATTCCGAAAGGCGCTTATACGGATTTTTCCGATTTTACCGCTAAAGCTTCCGCAGATGAGGTTTCCGGTTTTTTCAAAGCGGTCGGAAAAGTGGCCGAAAAGCAGGGATTATCAGAAAACGGCTATCGCCTGGTAATGAATACGGGACGCGACGGCGGGCAGGAAGTGCCGCATTTGCACG
>JAFVEJ010000154.1 GCA_017476085.1 Alphaproteobacteria bacterium | reverse complement strand
GCTGGAACAAATCAAAACAGCCCCTGATAATTCGATTATCTTCCCGAATTTTGTGAATTTCGATATGGATTGGGGACATCGCCGCGACGTTTCCGGTTATGCGGGCGGCTTGGAATATTTTGACAGCCGTTTGCCCGAACTGTTCGCTTTAATGCAGGAAGGCGATATCTACTTCATCACGGCCGACCATGGGTGCGATCCGACATTTAAAGGAACAGACCACACCCGTGAACATGTTCCCGTGATTATGTTCGGCAAAGGAATTGCTCCGCGTTATATCGGCCGGCGCGAAACCTATGCCGATATCGGTCAGACAATCGCCGATTACTTTGGTTTGGAACCGTTTGAAAACGGGAAATCTTTCTTGAAATAACCCCTTTGAAAAGGGCATTCGGCAGAATGCCCTTTTTCCTTATTTTTAAAGGAATGTCCGATGCTGCCGCAGGAAATTATTCGCAAAAAACGTGATAAGCAGATTTTAACCGTTCAGGATATTGAAGACTTTGTCCAAGGTATTGACGATTGGTCAATTACCGACGGTCAAGTTGCGGCTATGCTGATGGCGGCATTGGTTAACGGATTAAATCACGATGAAATCATCGCTTTCGTCAATGCCATTGTAGATACGGGAATTATTCTGGACTGGGAAAGCGTCGATTTAAACGGGCCGGTTGCATCGGTTTACACGATGCCGGGAGTTGGCGATAAATCGGAAATTATCGCAGCGCCTTTATTGGCTGCCTGCGGTATTTATGTACCGATGATTTGTGAACGTATGCAATACCATGCCGGCGGCACATTAGATAAACTGGACAGCATCAAAGGCTTTGCTTCCCGGCCGACGCTGGCAAGATTCAAAAAAACGCTGCGTGAAAGCGGATGCGCTTTTATGACGCCGACGGAACAAATTGCGCCGGCGGATTTGCGCATTCAATCGATTCGTGACGTTACGGCGACAGTAACCAGCATCCCGCTGATGCTGATGTCGATGCTGGTTAAAAAGGTTGCCAGCGGCATTAAAAATTTAACCGTGGATGTCAAAGTCGGCAACGGTTCTTTCACTCCATCCAAAGAAGAAGCCGAAAACTGTGCTAAAAAAATCAAAGAATGCGCGCCGGCTTTCGGAATAAAAACAGATATCACCTTTTCCCAAATGGATCATTTGGTCGGGCAAAATGTCGGCAATGCCCTGGAAGTTTTTGAAGCGTGGGATTATTTGACCGGTTCCGGTCCGCGTGATCAGGAACTGCATACTTTAATTCAAAACATTTGTTCAACGGTTTTGATTCAAAACAAAATCGCCGCCAATAAAGACGAAGCTTTCCTCAAAATTGATCAGGCGTTAAGCTCCGGTCAGGCGGCAGATCACTTCGGACGTATGCTGTATGAACAGGGTGTCCTGCCGAATTTCATTTCAAATCCGGCACTTTTCCTGCCGGCGGCTCAAGTCATTAAACCGGTTTATCCGGACAGGGAAGGCTACGTTTCCGAAATGAATATGCGTTGGATCGGTTTGGCTGTTTTGGAAATGGGCGCCGGTCGTTTCTATCAGGAACAACGCATTGACTATTCCGCCGGATTCAGCAATATGTGCCGGATAGGAATGTATGTTTCACCCCGTGTGCCGTTAGCCTTTGTCCATGCGGACGATACGCAGACGGCAGATTTGGCCGCCGTTCACTTAAAGGGCGCGATTAAGCTGTCAGAACAGCCGATATAATGCCGCGTTTTGAGCTGTTTGTTTTATTTTTTCATTCAAAGCGTCCGCGTCTTTGACGGCATTGAAATTACACAAAAGTTTGATCGTTGAGGAAGAAAGTTCTTCCATACGGGCTTTTATGTCTTCCTGTTCCAAAGAAAGCAATCCGGAAATAAAAGACCACAAACGATACGCTTCTGCCAAGCGCTCTGCGGCTTCGGGAGCGATCAAAGCATAAGAAGCCGCTTTTTCCAAAACCGGCACAACAGCCTTCTGCAGCAAATCCGGATATTTTGCCGCATAAAGCAGCTGCAAATATTGTACGGAAAATTCAATATCAATCATTCCGCCGGCTCCGTATTTGATTTGATCCGTCACGGATTGTCCATGGAATTGAGCTTTGATTTTTTCCCGCATAGACAGGACATCCTGTTTTAAAGTTTCCGCATTCCGTTCGGCACATAACCGATCTTTGATCAGCTGAACGACAGCATCTTTTCTGCCCCAAACTACTCTTGCTTTTGTCAAAGCCATATATTCCCATGTCCACGCCGATTGTGTGTAATAACGGGAAAAGGCCTCTAAAGAAGTCGCCGCAGGCCCTGCATTGCCGGACGGGCGCAAGCGCATATCGACGGGCCATAAAATGCCTTCGCGCGTATTGACTGTCAAAGCGTTCACGATTCTTTGCGCCAATCGGGCATAATATACCCCCGGAGATAAAGACGACGTACCGCCTGCGGATTCGGTTTGTTGTTCCGGAACATCATAAATGAACAGCAAATCCAAATCGGAAGAAAAGCTCATTTCGCGGCTTCCGGCTTTACCGAGCAGAACCAATGAAAAAGAGGCGCCTTCAAAACGTCCGTACTTTTTTTCAAACGCCCGAACAACAACGGGACACAAAACGCTCAAAGCCGCCGTTACGATCGAAGACAAACACCTTCCCAATTTGTCTTTGTCAATCAAATGCCGCAAAAACAAAACGGCGCATTTAAATTTCTTTTCACGCACGAAACGACGCAAAGAATCCAACACCTGTTCTTCGTCTTCGGCTAATTCCAGCAACGATTGTATTTCCCGACACAAAGTTTCTTCATCCGGAAACGCGGAAAAGAAATCAGGGTTTAAAACCGCGTCGAACAAAGAACTGTGATGCGTCAGCTCGCGCGCCAACGCGGGAACCTGCCCGATCAATTCAGCCAGCAGGTCCAACAGAGCCGGTCGGGATTGAAACAAAGAAAACAGCTGCACACCGGCGGGAAGTCCTCGCAGAAACTCGTCAAAAGACAAAAAAGCACGGTCAGGATTGTCGTTTTTGCTCAGGGCCTTAAAAATCAAGACCAATAAATCGGACATCAGCTCCCTTGCCCTGTCGTTGCGCAAAGCGCGATATCGCCCCGACAACCAACCGCGCACAGTTTCTTCGATCAAAGTTAAATCCTTAAACCCCATTTGTATCAAACGGGATTTTGTTTCTTCTGGCAACTCTGTTCCGCTGAAGGACATACGTTCTTCAGCATCAGCTTCTTCTTCGGCAAACAAAGAATCATATATCCGACGAACATTCGCGCAATGCTCCTTTAATACCGATAAAAAAGCAGCATACGAATCGAATCCCCTCAATCCGGCCAATTCTTCCAGTTTGTCCGGCGATGTCGGCAACGTTTGCGTTTGCTGATCTTCCGTCATTTGCAGTCTGTGTTCCGCAGTGCGCAAAAAAACATAAGCTTTTTCTAATAACTGCCGATCTTCAGGCTTTACCCAACCGGCTTTTGTCAAAGCGTTTAAAGCAACAAGCGTGCTTCGAAAACGCAAATGCGAATCGCGGCCGCCCCATAAAAGCTGCTGTAATTGCGTGTAAAATTCTATTTCCCGAATACCGCCCTGCCCCAGCTTCACATTAAATCCCGCCTTATCGGGAGAATCTGCGCTTCGGGCTCCTAAAGACCGTTTAATCGCGCTGATTTGCCGCAATGCATAAAAATCCGTTGTTCGTCACCAAACAAAAGGTTTGATCTCTTTCAAAAAATCATTTCCGGCCCGTTTGTCACCGGCGACGATCCGGGCCTTGATAAAAGCGGCGCGCTCCCAATTCTGGGCAAAACTTTCATAGTAAACAGCGGCGGCGGCCGTACTTAACGCGACAGGAGTCGATCCCGGATCGGGACGCAGACGCAAATCCACCCGAAACACATAACCGAAAGAAGTTTTATCATCAATCAAAGCTATGATTTCCCGCGTCATTTTAACAAAGAAAGCCCCGATTTCCCGCTTCCCCGCATAAGGAACTTTTTCCTCGTCATATAAAACGATTAAATCAACATCCGAAGAATAATTTAATTCACGCGCACCGAGTTTCCCCATTGCGATCAGGAAAAAGCCACAGTCTTTTTCAGGCTGTTCCGAATCCGGCAAAGCCAGATCTCCCCGTCCGGCATAATATTTCAGAACAGAACAAACAGCGATGCGCAGACAAGCCTCCGCCAAAACGGACAAAGCATGGGTCACTTTAGCCAAAGACCATTCTTCCGCAATATCCGCCAAAGCGATCACCAATGCCGCCCGCCGTTTCAGCAATCTTAACTCTCGTCCGATCATCTCAAGATCGTTTTGATTGTATAAGCGAATAAAGCTTTCTTTCATCAAATCCGAAAAAGCGTTGTCATATCCTTTTCGAATCATTGCCGCTAAAAATTCTTTTTCCATAAAAAGAAGTCTGATCAAATACGGAGAAGCTTTGTTCAAACGTTTCAGCCAATATCTGACAAAACGATCCGCCTGCTCTTCGGAAGACAAAAAAATCTGATCTTCGCTTGGCAAATCAACGACTTCCTCCCGCCATTGAATATAAAGAGGATCGTCTTTCGATAATAAATCTTCGCTTTTTGGTTCTAAAATCATCTTCTTTGTGGAAAGAACGCCTTCAGGATTCTATAGTGTTATAACTTTTCCTAATTTAAGAGGTTTGTCCGTGCTGCGCAAGCTTTTCAAAATCTTCTTGATTCCGCTGCAAATCGCTATGATCTTTTTTCTGATTGCGGCGGGAGCTTTTTTGTGGCGCCTGCACCATGGCCCTATAAACATAAATAAATTAACGCCCTATCTGGTTCAAATTGCCGCGACTTCGGATACACCGATGGATATTTCCATTAAAACGGCCGAACTTCAATGGGGCGGACTAAAGCATCTGATAGACTTTTCCGTCAGAGATTTTAAAGCCTTTGATAACGAAAAGAAATTAATCGCCTCTATTCCGCAGCTTTCCTTTTCTTTCAGTTTGGCTGCGCTGCTGCGCGGCACGATAGCCCCTAAAACATTAGTCATTTACCGTCCCTATCTGCATTTAACTTTAGACAAGCAAGGTGAAATTAAACAAGAAGTCGATGAAAATAAATCTTCCATCGCATTGGAAACGTTATTGAAAACTTTAAAAAGGGAAAAACATTTAACCGAATTTTCCTTAATCAAAGCTCAAATCAAAATTTCCGATGCGCTGCACAATGCCATTTGGAATATATCGGATGCAAATTTGACTTATTCCAGACGATTCCACAGAAACAAGCTTGACGGTTCCGTCAAAATTGCGTTGGACCAAAATCGTTATCAATCTCTGTCCCTCAAAGGGCGCTGGACAAGAAAAAATAAAAAGATTCCCTTTGTGATTAAAACAGAGAATCTTGAGCTGGCACAATTGCCTGCGGCACAAAAATATCCGTTTTTAAAAAACTTTACCACACCGGTCAGTTTAAAACTGGAAACACAGTTGGATATCCTGCCGCTGAAACAAGCTTCTCTGGCTTATCTGCGCAACGCCGTAAATCAAATTAAATTCACGCTTTCCGGCTCGCGGGGAATGATCAACCTGCCCGATCCGGTAATCGCCCGTTATGATTTGAAACGATTCGCCGTTACCGGATCAATACACAACTCTGCCGACGGCTTTGATATTTCCCGTTTTGATTTGGTTATGCAGAGCGGAGCTACGGCGCAAGGCAACCTAACCGTTTCGGGAATCGGCAGCATTATCGACACCGGCAGTTGGGAAAAAATTCAGGCGACCCTGAATGCAAAAGCACAAAACGTGCCTATGGCTATGCTGCCCTCTTACTGGCCGGCTTCTCTCGGACCGGATGTGCATACCTGGGTCAAACAGAATTTGCGCGGAGGAATGATTGATAACGCTGACTTTGTTTTGCATTTCAAAGGACTGCAAAATGAAACCGGCATTACTCCCGATATGGTGGACGGCATAATCAATGTTACGGAAACCCAAGTCGCTTACCTGGACAACATGCCGACCGTCGATAAAGTATCCGGTCAAGTTCATTTAACATTGAACGATCTGATCGTCACGATTGAAAAAGCGGTTTCGCATAATGTTGCCGCTCAGAAAGGCGGTACTTTTTCCATTTTGGGTATGACAGACCCCGTAACGACTGCGGCTCTGAATATAAACGCAGCGGGGAAAGTTCCCGATATTCTGGAAATTCTGGATTTTCCCGCACTGCAGTTAATGAGCGCCATCGGAATTGATCCCAAAAAAACGACAGGAACGGCTCATGGAAATTTACAGCTCAAGTTTCCTTTGGGGGACGCCTTTAAAAGTCCGGATCAAATTTACGTCAAAGTCGATGCGGATGTGCGCAATGCCGATGTTGAAGACATTGTATTAGGATTGGGATTACAGGATGCGATTCTGAAAGTAAAAATGGACGGTAAAAAGCTGTCTTTAAACGGCACGGCATTGTTCTACGGAGCCACGGCAAAATACACGCTGGACCAGACCTTTGATCCGAAAATCAATCCTATGACCGATATTAAACTTTCCGTCAATTTAAACGATCGCGCACGGGATCGGTTAAACTATCCGTTTTTCACCGCGCCTGCAGTTTCCGGTGTTATGCCGACGGATCTCAGTCTGATTCTGAAACATAACCGGACGGGAGTATTGAACATTACCGCCGATTTAACAAAAACCGCCATTAATTTATACGAAATCGGTTGGAACAAACCCGAAAAAGCTCCGGGAAAAGCCGCCTTTACTTTAAATTTAGCCGATGGAAAACCGACAGAAGCGCCGCTAATTTCTCTAACGGATGATCAGGGAACACAGATCAACGGTAAATTAACGTTTACGAAACAAGGGATGTTAAAACAAATTGCCGTTCCTTATGTTAAAACAACGCGTACCGATGCCCGCATTTCCGCTGATTTTTCCGAAGACAGAAATATTTCCATCGATTTGAGCGGAAAGGAATTGGATATTTCAGCTTTATTAAACAACGGCACATCCTTAAACACGCATCCGGATCCCGATGCAAAAAAAGCAACCGACCCTTTTCATATAAAATTAAACGTGTCCATTGACAAATTATGGCTGAGCGAAAAAGGATATTCGGAGAAAAACACAATTTCCGCACACTACTATGACGGTTGGAAAAATATGCGGTTCAACAGTTTTGTCGGCGTCAAAAAAGTTCCTTTGTCTTTATTGTTAAAGCCGACATCAAAAGAAAAGATTTACACGCTATCTGTCTCTTCCGAAGATGCCGGCTATACTTTGCGGGCGCTGGATTATACATCCACCGTCAAAGGCGGTCATTTGGAATTGAACGGAACTTACACGGCCGGCATCGGAACAAAAGGGACTTTGACAATATCTGATTTTTATCTGGAAAATGATCAAATGCTGATCAAAATTCTGCAGATGACTTCCTTTACGGGCATAATCGACACTTTGCGCGGAGAGGGTTTGTTTTTTGACACAGCCGATATTCCGTTTACGACTGATTATGAAAGCTTAACATTAGAATCGGCTCTTGTTTCCGGATCGTCTTTGGGAATCACATTGAACGGAAAATACTACTGGCAGACCGGATATATGAACTTATACGGTTCGATTATTCCGTTTTACACGGCTAACAGTTTTTTAGGCAAAATTCCTTTGATCGGCGGGTTGTTTTCCGGCGAAAAAGGTGGCGGATTAATTGCGCCGACCTATACAATTAAAGGAAAATTGCCTTCTCCAGATATCTCGGTCAACGGCTTTTCCGCCCTTGCGCCGGGAGCCTTCCGATCCGTCTTTGGCAAAATCACCAGAGAAGAAGGCGATTTAAGCAAAAAAGAGGCAAGTAAAAAAACAGCTGTCGATACAGCAAAAAACACCGAATTTAAACCGCTTGATTCTTCTCTTGAAAAAGAAATCGCGGATGAAGAACTGCAGCGTGAACCGGCTGAACGGATATTGGATCCCTAAAGAAAAACATATATAAAATATAGGCCTCCTTGTCCTTTGGCGGATGTTTTTTTAATATGACAAAAATAAGCCCGTAATTTTCCGTCTAAATTCATCCAAGATATTTTTTACCCGCCTGACATGGTTTTCATAATGCAAAAACGCCGGAAATTTCTTTCCGGCGTTTTTTTATTAATGTTTTTCCTTATTTTTCGGCAGCCGCTTCACGGAAAGCCGTTACATTAACATTCAATTCATCGCCCATCATAGCGCCGTTGGAAATGAAATCACCGATAATGAAATCAGGAATACCATAGAATTCAAACTGTCCGGCCAACGTACGATTTGCATTTATAATCTTATCCAAAGCAGGATCTTTTCTGTCTTTTTCAAATTTTTCCATATCCAAACCGATCGTTTTTGCATAAGCGACAATATCTTCTTCGGATAAAGAACCTTCATGCGTAATCATGGCCTGATGCATTTCAAAATATTTGCCCTGTTTCTGAGCCGCCAATCCCGCCCGGGCAGCCAATTTGGATGTTTCCCCCAAAGAAGGCAAATCTTTTAAAACCCAGCGAATATTTCCGTCATTCTGAACATACTCCCACACTTTCGGGAACATCATTTTGCAATAACCGCAGTTATAATCAAAAAATTCTACGACTGTCACATCGCCGTCAGGATTTCCCAAAACCGGAGTGCTGGGATCGCGTTCCAAAGCGGTGCGATATGTTTTCAGTTTTTTTACGACCGCCTGCTTTTTCAGTTCCGCCTCTTTAGCGGCATAATTATCCATCGCTTCTTTGACGATTTCAGGATTATTCAACAAATATTCTTTGACAACGTTTTTAACCTCTGCTTCATTCATACCGAAGTTAAAAAATTTTGCTTCGGCCGAAGCCGGAACCGCAACAGCTGTCAAAAACAAAAATACAAAAACTTTACGCAACATAGAAACTTCCCTCTTATAGTAAGAAACCTAAGAAGGAATAGTACAACAAAAAAGAGCTTATTTCAAACAATTATCTTTTTATTTATTATTTGACTTTACACTTTGGACGCTTTGTAAAATATCTTCGGCTCTCAGTTGAGCCGGCATTCCTTCCGGCAACGTTTCAGCCGCGCGTTTGGCAAAACTTTCCGCTTGTTTTTTATTTCCCAAAGCTAAATTGTATTCCGCCAAAGCGTATGACGCCAAGCCTTGTCGCCCCGTTCGCCCGTACACAATGGCTTGGAGCCGCCAAATCAGAGGAATTTCATGGCTCATATTGGTAAAAACGGACAGACGCTTTTCGGCATCCGCCAAACTATCCGCATCGTCCTTTTCAATCTGTGCCTGAATCAATCCCAGCCGCATCAATGCGGAATCCGGCAACAAAGAAACAGCTTTTTGATACGGCTCCACCGCATCGGCCGCTTTTCCCGTTTCAAACAGAATTTGCCCCTTTAATTCGTAAAAATACGGATCGTTCGGATAATCGGCGATCAAAGAGTCTGTACGCTCCAAAGCGCTTTTAAACATTCCGTCTTTATAATCGGCAATCGCTCGGGCATAACGGGCCGGCAAACTGTTGTCTGTTTCGGGATAACGTTCAGATACTTTTTTTGCAGGATATAGAAAACCGGCTAATTTTGCTTTAATGCGGTCAAATAAAAAGTTTTCAATTTCCATTCTTTTACGGTTCGGGGAAAAATTCGTCTTTTTCTGATTCAATATGACTTCCAAGCGTTCTTTGGACGCCGGATGAGAACGCCACAATACGAAATCGTCCGTTGCCTGATAACTTTCCTGCGTCTTCAATTTCCGCATAATCGTTTCCAAACCGGACAGATCGTGTCCGGTTTTCTGCAATAAAGAAACAGCTACCTGATCGGCGGCGTTTTCCTCCGTCCGGCGGTAAGCGGCAAATACGCTTTGCATCATATTGGTTCCGCCCAACATTGAACCGACGGCAGCATCAGCTCCTCCGCCTGCGGCGACCGCTACCGCGCCAAAAATCATTGATAAGAGCATACTGCGCTGTGCAATCCGCATATTTTCATACAGCCGAACGATATGCCCGCCCGCAATATGTCCCGTTTCATGCGCTAAAACGGCAATGATTTCCTGCGCGTTATCCGCTTTTAAAATCAAGCCCGTATGAATGAAAACGTGTAGTCCTTTGGCTGCAAACGCGTTGATCGTATCGTCTTTAACCAGATGGATTTCCATTGCTTTCGGATCCAGTCCGGCTTTTTCAAACAAAGGCGTCAAATAAAAAGCAATGGTGCGTTCGACTTCCTCGTCACGCACCAAAGAAAGAGATTCAGCCCGGGCCGCCCCGATCAAGAGCCAGAAAACAACTCCGAATATCAGGACGGCGCGGCGCATCATATTACAGGGAATAATACATCTTATATTCAAGCGGATGCGGCGTCCGGTCGAACTCCTTGAGTTCCTCCCGCTTGATTTCCAAGTATGAATCGATCAGGTCATCGGTGAACACGTCGCCTTTTTTCAGAAAAGCGCGATCGGTATCCAAAGCGTCCAGAGCCTGCCGTAAGTCGATGGCGACGGAAGGAATATCTTTCAATTCTTCCGGCGGCAGATCGTACAGATTCTTATCCATCGGTTCGCCCGGATTGATTTTGTTTTCAATGCCGTCCAACCCCGCCATCATCAAAGCGGCGAATGCCAGATACGGATTCGCAGTCGGATCAGGAAAACGGATTTCAACGCGTTTGGCTTTCGGGCTGGAACCGAACGGAATCCGACAGGAAGCCGAACGGTTGCGTGCCGAATATGCCAACAAAACGGGAGCTTCAAAACCGGGAACCAAACGCTTATAGCTGTTGGTTGTCGGGTTGGTGAACGCGTTGACCGCGTGAGCATGCCTGATAATCCCGCCGATGAAGTACAACGCCTTGTCGGACAGATCGGCATAGCCCGTTCCGGCGAACAAGGGCTTGTCCCCTTTCCAGAACGACATATGCGTGTGCATCCCCGAACCGTTGTCGCCCATCACCGGCTTGGGCATAAAGGTCGCCGTTTTGCCGTACCGGTCGGCAACATTGCGGACGACATATTTATACAGTTGCAGATTATCCGCCGTCTTGATCATATGATCGAATGCAAAGCCCAATTCATGCTGAGCCGCGGCGACTTCGTGATGATGTTTGTCCACCGGCAATCCCAGCTGAGCCATCACCGTCAGCATTTCGGCACGCAAGTCGTTCGCCGAATCAACGGGCGGCAAGGGAAAATAACCGCCTTTGATTCCCGGACGATGGCCGGTGTTGCCGCCGACGATGTCTTTATCCGCCATGCTGTCGGCTTCGATCGAATTGATTTCAATGGATATTTTTTCGGGGGAAACGCACGTTTTCACATCGTCAAAAACGAAAAATTCCGCTTCAGCCCCGACATAAACGGAATCGGCGATACCGGTTGAAGCCAGATAGGCTTCCGCTTTTTTCGCCGTGGAACGCGGGTCGCGGGAATACGGCTGTCCCGTTACGGGATCAACGATGTTGCAGATGACGAACGCCGTTTTTTGCGCCGCAAAAGGATCGATCCCCGTTGTGGTGTAATCAGGCCTCAAAAGCATATCAGACTCGTTAATCGTACACCACCCTGGCAGAGAAGAACCGTCAAACATCAAACCGTCTTCCAGCATATCTTCGTCCAATACGGACTGGTGATAGCTGACATGGTGCCATTTCCCTTTATAATCCGTAAAACGAAAATCAACGTAAGTGATTGATTCTTCTGCCACAAACTGCAGCAGGCCTTCAGCATCTTTGATGTCTTTAACCATGTTTTTTCCCTTTTCAAAAAACGGCGGATGGTATGCCGCCTTAAAGTTATAACGCGTCGTCACCGCGTTCCAAAGTTCGAACGCGAATGGCATCTTCGACCGGCACGATAAAGATTTTACCGTCGCCGATCTTTCCGGTGCGCGCGGCCTGAACGATCGTTTCCACAACGGTTTCGCACCGTTCGTCCTCGACAACGATTTCCAGCTTTACTTTCGGCACGAAATCGACAACGTATTCCGCCCCGCGGTACAGTTCGGAATGGCCTTTCTGCCGCCCGTAGCCTTTGACTTCGGTAACGGTAATGCCCTGAATATCGATTTCCTGCAAAGCGTCTTTGACTTCATCCAGTTTGAACGGCTTGATAATGGCTTCGATTTTTTTCATATCCGCACCTCCGGCCAAAGAAGATACAGGAAAACGCCCGAAAGGAAAACAAAAATAAAGGGAACACGGAAAATATTCTATTGACACTTTTGCTTAAAAACAGTAGATAAGACCTTACGGCGGCGAAAGTAGCTCAGTTGGTTAGAGCGCCGGATTGTGGTTCCGGATGTCGTGAGTTCGAGTCTCATCTTTCGCCCCATTTTAATTTAAGCCCCCCGTATGGGGCTTTTTGTTTGGGG
>JAFVEJ010000153.1 GCA_017476085.1 Alphaproteobacteria bacterium | reverse complement strand
CGTTTCAGACAAACCGTATCTTCCCGTAAAGACAAAAGACGCTTCCGCCGGAGCATTGATCAAGCGCAGTGAAAAATCAGGGGATTTGCCGTTTAAATATTTTTCTACTTTCAAAGAAAAGCCGAAACTTGATGATATAGCGGCAAAATTACCTTCAAAAAAGAACGGTCCCTGCAAGCTGTCCGCAAACATTTCAGCATTGACACGATCCCATTTCTGCACCGGACTGTATTTATCCTGTTTAACTTCCGCCTTGCCTTCGGTTAACAGCAAGCTGTCAAAACCGATTGACGCATTTGACGCGGCTTTATCAAAAAAAGCCATCTGCCAGTTCCATTTTCCGTTCGGCATTGTTTCAAAATAGAACTGAGGTGAAAACAAAGTGATTTTTTTCACCTTGATTTTTCTGCGGAACAAAGAAGCCGTATCAAAAAGAATCTCGGCATGCGCCGCTGTCATCATTTGAGGATATGTCGCGTCTTTCACATTCCCCAAACGAATCTGTCCTAATTTTAAGATGGGAGACGGTTTCATCGAAAAAATCGGATTTCCTTGGATATTCAATGTCAATCCTGTTCTGGCCTTGACATTTTCCGACATTTCCTTGGCATATTTTTCCCAGTTAATGTTGGTGGGCAACAGAAAATAAACGCCGGCTGCCAGCGCCGCAATTAAAACACAGAGAATAATAATAAGCTTTTTCACGAAACCGCCTCTTTTATCTTGTCTTTGTTCCGAACAAACGATCTCCCGCATCGCCTAAACCGGGCAAAATATAGCCATGCTCATTCAATCTTTCATCCAAAGACGCCACATAAACCGGCACATTCGGATGAAGATCCGAAAAGACTTTCACTCCTTCAGGAGCCGCAACCAATGCCAAAAAAACGATTTTATTTTCCGGAACGCCGTTTTTCATTAGCGTATGAACCGCAGCCGCCGCAGAATTTCCCGTAGCCAACATCGGATCAACCAAAATGAACAAACGGTCGTCAACCGGCGGCAGCTTGACCAGATATTCCACAGGCTGCAATGTTTTCGGATCGCGGTACAGACCGATATGTCCGACACGCGCGGAAGGCACCAGCTGCAACAATCCGTCCGCCATTCCGATTCCCTCCCGCAAAATCGGAACAACCACCAATTTTTTCCCCGCGATGACAGGCGCCGTCATTTTGCATAATGGCGTTTCTATTTCTTCATAAGCCAACGGCAAATCCCGCGTGACTTCATATCCCATTAAAAGCGCTATTTCTTTAAGCAATTCTCTAAACGTGCGAGTCGATGTTGTTGTATCGCGCATCAGCGTTAATTTATGCTGAATCAACGGATGCTTTAAAATATGCAGATTAGGAAATTCGGAACAGTTCGACATAAAAAAAACCTTTGCTTAATATCTCCACTCTTTAGAGTTATACGGTATGGACGAAAGAAAACCAACCACATTTTTCATAAAATCAAAACTTTCCCTTCTATAATTATATCATACCATAAAATTTTTATGGCTTGACGAAAGTTTAAGCTGTATCTTAGAGTGCATAAAACAGCTGTGAGGGTGGTTTATGAATACACTTGATGAAATGCTGCAGATGGCACGCGACGCTATGGATAGGGCTTACGCCCCTTATTCAAAGTTTTCCGTCGGCGCGGTTATCAAAGCAAAAAGCGGCAAATTGTATGCCGGCTGCAATGTCGAAAACGCGTCCTATCCTGCGGGATCCTGCGCGGAACAGGGGGCTATTTCCGCTATGATTTTAGGCGGCGATTCTAAAATTCAGGAAATGGTCGTTATGGGGAACGGCGAACATTTGGTTTCGCCATGCGGTTCCTGCCGTCAACGAATCCGCGAATTTGCGGATGCCGACGCCGTTATTCACATTTGCGACAGAAACGGCGTGCGTAAATCTATGACTCTGGATGAACTTTTACCGGTTTCGTTCGGTCCGGAAAATTTGAATATTTAAACCGGCTTATCTTTTGAAAAATAGAGGATGTTTATGAAAGAAACTATCAATCAGGTTGCCAAACAGATTAAAGCCAAGATCGGCGATTACAATCCGAAAATCGGCCTTATTCTGGGCAGCGGACTGGGCGGCGTTGCAGAAGCGATTGAAAACGCCGTTGTAATCCCTTATGAAGAAATTGAAGGTTTTCCCCGTTCCACCGTATCCGGTCACGCCGGTCGGTTGGTTGTCGGAAAATTAAACGGCGTTGATGTTTTATGTATGCAGGGACGAGTCCATTTCTATGAAGGTCATCTGCCTGCGGCTTTGGCTTTGGTGGTTCGGGCTTATAAAAAGCTCGGCATTGAAAAGCTGATTCTAACGAATGCTTCCGGTTCCCTGAATATTGATATGGGCCCCGGCAGTCTGATGGTTATTTCTGATCACATCAATTTGTCCGGCTGCAATCCGCTGATCGGTCCGAACGATGATACGGTCGGCCCGCGTTTTCCGGGTATGACCTATGCTTATGATCCGGAGCT
>JAFVEJ010000152.1 GCA_017476085.1 Alphaproteobacteria bacterium | reverse complement strand
CGCACTTTGGAGGACGTTGAGCCGGCAGTGTAGAACGGAACATCCAGCACAAGTTTAACTGTCGAATCTTCGTCTCTGGTGCGTCCTGTTCTGACATTGACTCCGGCGATATTGGCTGTTCCGTGCGCGCCGGCTCGCATGTTTTGATACGTCGCCTGCAATTCCAAAGACGGATAATATCCCGCTTCGACGGCTTCAATTGAACTTTGTGCGCTTTGAGCTTGTTTTTCGGCAGCCAAAACGGCGGGGTTGTTCTTTAAGGCTATTTCCAAAGCATCTTCCAATGTTTGTGGCAATTTAGCGGCGGGAACTTCAGGTTCATAAATTTTGTCGGGCATTTTTCCGATGACTTTGCGGTAAGCCGCATAAGCGATTTTTACATCGCCTTCCGCGGAAATCTTAGCGGCAACCGCTCCCGCGTGGCGGGCTTCCGCCTGGGCGACATCCGTTTTGGTTAATTCGCCGACGCGGAAGCGATCCTGTGTGTATTCCAGCTGGCGCTGCAAAACGGTTTCGTTGTTTTGATTGAGTTTTAATACGGCCAAAGCCCGAATGACATCCGTATAAGCAACGACGGCATTGATCAAGGCCGTTTGTTCCGCTGTTTTCAGATTGGATTTTTCCGCTTCAAACAAAGCTTTTGCCGCTTTAACGGAAGCGGATGTGGCAAAACCGGAAAAAATCGGCTGAACGGCCGAAATACCGAAAGTCACGGGGCGGCTTTCATTTTCCTGAAAAATCGGAGCCGTGCGGGTTCTTTCATATTCATATCCGTAAGAAGCTTGTCCAGCTACGGTCGGTTTGTAACCCGATTGGCTTTGAGTGATTTTTTCTTGAACGGACCGCAGATAAGCTCTTTGTGCCAAAATTTCCGGGTTGGCGACGTAAGTATATGTCAGCGCTTCTTCCAGTGTTTCGGCGCAGGCAACGCCGCTCAACAATACAGCGGATAAAGATATTCCCGACAAAATCCTTTTTAATGTTTGTTGGTTTGACACGGCACACCCTTTCAACACACAATAAACTTCCCGTTCTTTTTTAGCGTTAATTATACTTTAATATCAACAACTATTTAAGAAACGGTTTCAAAAATGAACCTTTTATAAAGACGGCTGCGCGGAAAACAGCTCAGATCAAGATCGGACAATGTGTCATAAGTTAAAGCCCCCGCACTTTTGACAACCTTTGTTATATGTGCGGCATCATCCGAATTTTGTGATATAATACAGATCAATCGGCCGTTTTCCGATAATTGTAAAAGCAAATTTTCGGGAATATGTGAAATAATCCCTTCTATAAAAATAACGTCAAAGGGAGCCTGAGACGGAAAGCCTTCGTCCGGATTCCGATTAAGAACGGCGACATTGTCTATTTCGGCATCAATCAAAATCTGTTGCGCCGTTTCACATAAAACCGAATCGCTTTCCAGAGCGACAACCGCCTGAGCCAAAGCCGCCATAACTGCCGCCGAGTAACCGGATCCCGATTTAACGTCTAAGACAAAATCGTTTTTGTTTAATTCGGCGGCCATTAGCAGGTTTGCCAAAATTCTGGGAGAAAACATTAATGTTTGTGCGTCCACATAAATTGTTTCGTCGGCATAAGCCCGGCTTTTCAGACGATCGGGCAGAAAACGTTCGCGGGCTACGGTTCCCATGGCATTAAGAATGCGCAAATCATGAATGCGATTGGGAATTAACTGGCCCAACAGCATATTCTGCCGCGCTGTTTTATATGAATTTTCAATTGAAATGCCAGTCATACGTCCACTCTTTGATAAGATATGTTTTTTATAACATAATCGGTTCTTTTTTAAAAAGAAGAAAAAAAGTTTCATTTTTTTATTGACGCAAAAAAAAACAAGAGATATAAAATTTCTGTTTTAGAGCAAAACCGCTTGAGGGCCGAATGGCAGAATGGTTATGCAGAGGACTGCAAATCCTTAGATATCGGTTCGATTCCGGTTTCGGCCTCCAAAAGCTTTTTCCGCGATAGCTCAGCGGTAGAGCAATCGGCTGTTAACCGATTGGTCGTAGGTTCGAATCCT
>JAFVEJ010000151.1 GCA_017476085.1 Alphaproteobacteria bacterium | reverse complement strand
GAATATCCGCGGCAGCCAGACAAGCTTCCAGTCTTGTTCCCAGGCTGAGAATTGCCGCGCGGTTGCCTTCGCGCACAATACGCCCTTTGCCGACCTTAACGGGCTTTGTTTCATCAGGCATATCCGGCAAAACACCCGCCCCGCGCGGATAGCGCACGGCGGAAGGCCGATCATCAATTTCAGCCATAGTAATCAACATTCTTTGCAGCTCTGCCTGATCTGACGGAGCCATAACAATCATATTCGGAATAGGACACAGCATTGACAGATCAAACGCCCCGTGATGTGTCGCGCCGTCTTCTCCGACGAATCCGGCGCGGTCTATCGCAAACCGAACAGGAAGTTTCTGCAAAGCCACATCATGCAGCACTTGATCGTACGCTCTTTGCAAAAAGCTGGAATACAAAGCGACGAACGGTTTCATTCCTTCGCAAGCCAACCCGGCGGCAAAAGTCACCGCATGCTGTTCGGCAATACCGACATCAAAAAAACGATCCGGATACTTTTCCGCAAACGCCTCCAATCCCGTTCCGGAAGGCATTGCCGCGGTAATTGCCGTTATTTTCGGGTCTTTTCGGGCCAACGAAACAATTGTATTCGAAAACACCTGCGTAAATGTCGGACGAGACATTTTTTTCGGATAAAATTCCCCTGTTTCAATATCAAATCCCGTCACGCCATGATACTTGGACGGCCATTTTTCAGCGGGCCCGTATCCTTTTCCTTTATGCGTCACGACATGAACCAAAACCGGACAGTTTTCTTCCATATCCCGAACATTCCTCAAAATCGGAATCAACTGTTCAAAACTGTGTCCGTCAATCGGTCCGATATAGTAGAATCCCAATTCTTCAAACAATGTGCCGCCCGCAACAAACCCTTTGGCATGACGTTCGGCTTTTAATGCCGTATCTTTTACAAACCGCGGGAAACGCGCCGCCATATCCAAAACGACCTGGCGCACGGTCATATACGGTTTTGAAGAAATCAGATGGGATAAATGGTGGCTCAAAGCGCCTACGGGACGCGCGATCGACATATCGTTATCATTTAAGACGACAATCATGCGGGAATTCATCGATCCCGCATTGTTCATCGCTTCAAAAGACTGTCCCGCGCTCATCGACCCGTCGCCGATAACTACGATCACATTATTTTTTTTCTGCTGCAAATCACGGCCTGCCGCCATACCGACAAGCGCCGAAATCGACGTTGAACTGTGCCCGGCCCCGAACGGATCATATTCGCTTTCGGATCTTTTGGTAAAGCCGGACAATCCGTCGGCCTGACGCAGCGCCGAAAAACTTTTCCTGCGTCCCGTCAAAAGCTTGTGCGCATAGCATTGATGACCGACATCCCAAATTAATCTGTCTTCAGGCGTATTAAACACATAATGCAGCGCAATCGTTAATTCAACGACGCCCAAACTGGCTCCTAAATGCCCGCCCGTTGTCGAAACGACATGAATAATTTCCTGACGAATCTCTTCGGCCAAATACGGCAAGTCATCCAACGGCACGTTTCGTAAATCTGCCGGAGAATTAATCGAATCCAGTAAAGGAAAGTCTATCGTTTTCAGAGGCTTATCCTTTACTGTCTGATCTTTTTCACTCATGAACGGCGTTCCACGATAAAGCGGGCCAAATCACGCAAATAATCCGCCTTTTCATCAAAACGTTCCAAAGAAGCGATTGCCTGATATGACAAAGCGTCCGCCTGTTCTTTTGCTTTTTCCAATCCCAGCAAAGAAATAAACGTCGCCTTGTGCGCATCCAAATCTTTGCGCACGGCCTTTCCCATAGAATCGGCATCGCCTTCCACATCCAAAATATCGTCGGCGATCTGGAAAGCCAGTCCGATATCGCGCGCGTAATCTTTTAAAACCTGCCTGTCCTCATAAGAAGCTTTGCCCATAATTGCGCCGGCTTCACAGGCAAAAGCGAACAAACGTCCCGTTTTCATCTGCTGCAGACGAATAATTCCCGGCATATCCATATCGTCTTCGTTTTCGGCCAGAATATCCAACATCTGTCCGCCGATCATACCGTTCATACCGGCGGCTTTGGACAATTCGGCAATCAGCTGGCAGCGAACGACAGGTTCAAACAAACAATCGTCTCCGGCAATAACTCCGAAAGCTCTGGTCAACAGTCCGTCGCCGGCCAAAATTGCCGTCGCTTCGTCATACTGCTTATGACAAGTGGGCTGACCGCGGCGCATATCGTCATTATCCATCGCAGGCAAATCATCATGAATTAAAGAACAACAATGCACCATTTCCAAAGCGACCGCGACGCGCAGTGCTCTGTTTTTTTCCACACCGAACAACTGAGCGCACTGCAGCACCAAAAAAGGCCGCAGACATTTGCCGCCGGCCAAAACGGAATAACGCATCGCTTCAATAACACGGCGTTCCGGCGTGTTCGGAACAGGCAGCAACCTGTCTAATTCGGCTTTGACTTCGACAGACGTTTC
>JAFVEJ010000150.1 GCA_017476085.1 Alphaproteobacteria bacterium | reverse complement strand
TGATTTCGGGATAGGGTTGGCGTTTAACGACATGTGTGACCGGTTCCGTCCAAACAACATCGCCGATGCTTAGCACTTCTTCAGGCGAAGTAATTTCCGGGCCTAAAGTTTGATCCGGCATATTCTTTTGCGCCCATTTCATTTCGGCTAAGGGGATTGTTCCCGTTTCTCCGGTTTTCAGGCCGATGTCCGCTTTTTCTTTGTCAACGTTCAGAACAACGGCCTGCTGCCATTCCGCCGGAGCGTAGTTTGGCACCGGAACGGAAAGCAGAGCTTCCAGCCATTCTCCTTCTTCCGGCAATTCAAGCTTTGCGATCGGTTCACGGAAACCATGACGCTGATCATAAGTGATTAAGCCTTGACGTAAAGCTCTGGTCGCATATTTTTGCATTTTCGGATCAACCGTCGTGCGAACGGCAAGCCCCCCTTCATACAAAGCGTTTTCGCCATATCGGGAAACAAGGGAACGGCGAACTTCTTCCGCAAAGTATTCCGCATCCGTCGAAACTTCTTTATCCGAACGTGCCGCCAACGTGATCGGCTCATCCGAAGCTGTCTTGGCTTGTTCTTCCGTGATGTAACCGTCCTCAAGCATACGGGATAAAACCCAATTTCTGCGTTTAATGGCTTCATCATAGCGCTTGTTCGGGTCATAATTGTTCGGACCTTTGGGCAACGCCGCTAAAAAAGCGCTTTCCGCAATCGTCAATTCGTCCAGGGATTTATTGAAATAATTAAGCGCTGCCGCGGCAACACCGTAAGAATAGTGCCCCAAATAAATCTGATTCAGATATAGTTCGGCAATATATTCTTTGGAAAAAGCCCGTTCGATGCGAATGGCCAAAATCGCTTCTTTGATTTTACGCTCGAAAGAAGCTTCATTGGTCAACAGAAAGTTTTTGGCAACCTGCTGCGTGATTGTCGATGCGCCGATCATACGCCGTCCGGATCCGAAATGACGTATGTTTTGAAAAACGGCGCGGATAATGCCGACAAAATCTATGCCGCCATGCGAAAAAAACTTTTTGTCTTCGGCGGATATAAAAGCTTGAATCAACTGTTTGGGAATGGCTTCATAAGGAACGAAAGCGCGCTTTTCGGAAGCATATTCTGCCAATAATCGGCCGTCCGAAGCATATAAACGGCTGGTGATCGGAGGCTCATATGTTGCCAGGCGCCGATAGTCATCAACGCTTTTACCGTAATATGAAAAAATCAGCAAAAGGATAATCAGTCCCAATATCACCAAGAATAGTGCGTAACTGACCAGCGTTGAAAAAATTTTTGACATCATTTTCGTTCCGTATCAAATCCGACAAGGCAGTTTACCTTCCGGATTTGATTTTGTCTATGATCTAATTAAAGTTTGCCTTATGTTTTTCAGCAAAATAAAAATCTATTGCCCGAACGGCCGCTTTTGCCAGTTTTTCCCGATAAGGAGCCTGCCGCAGCAGTTTTTCTTCCTCTTTGTTGGACAGATACCCCATTTCAATTAAAACGGACGGTACGTCGGGCGATTTTAAAACGGCAAATCCCGCGAAGCGGTGCGAATTCGGCAAGACAGTAATTTCTTTGCGTATTTCATTCATCAGTTTTTCGGCAAAGTAAGAAGAATGATTATTGGTTTCCCGTCTGGCCAGATCTATTAAAATATCCGTTACTTCCTGTGTTTCGCCGGACAAGTCTATTCCTGCGATCAAATCGACTTTATTTTCGGATTCGGCCAGTTTTTCCGCTTCTTTGTCGGATGCTTTTTCAGACAAGGTATAAACGGACAATCCTCGCGTTTCCGGTTTTCTGATACTGTCCGCATGGATGGAAATGAACAGATCCGCATTGACGGAGCGGGCAAATCGCCGGCGGGCATATAAGGCGATGAACACATCCGTGTCTCGGGTCAGCTTGACGCGGTAGCGGCCGGATTGCTCCAGAAGAGTCCTGAGCTGTTTGGCCATAGCTAACGTTAAATGTTTTTCATAAACACCGGAAACGCCTATCGCCCCGGGGTCTTTTCCGCCATGTCCCGGATCCAAAACGATCAGCGGTTTTGTTTTAGGTTGTTCAACAGCCGCTTTTTGAGGTTTTTTTTCTTCGGCAACCGAATTGTCATACCATTCGGGCGTAACCTGTTTCAATCCGTCCGTTTTTGCCATCAGTTCCAGATCAATGACCAATCGCCATTGAAAACCGCTTTGCGGCGCTAAAAGGAAGGATTTCTTAATGATGGCGCCGCGATTAAGCTCCAACACGATTCGTCCGGTTTGAGACGCCGTTTTCCCCAGCCGGATACTGTTTAAATAATCGGCTTTGGGCAAAGCGTTTTCTTTTATGTCAAAAGCGGTGGACGGCAAATCGATGACAACCCGATCGGGAGCGGTTAACGGAAAAATTTTAAAATCAACTTTTTCCGATAAATCAACGACGACACGAACTGCGGATCCGCTTTGTGTTCCCAGCCGAATATCCTGTACGGCACCGCATTCGCCCCTTTGCGAAAAAAACAGAAGGGCTGACGCGATAAAAATCATAAAGCGTATTTGGCGGAAAACGGTCATTTTATCGACTTTCTTTTCTTTAAGAATGAAAAAATATGATTAACGATACTAAAATATGATTGTTCTTTAGTTAATAGATGGTTATTCTATGCGCGCTGTAAACAATTTTTTTTATTGCGGCTTTCCGGAGGCAGCCGTTCGGTATGCGGAAGAAAGAGAAAAAAACGCAGTAACAGCAGTTCCTTAAAGATTTTTGCGGAACGAAAAGAGGACTTTTGGGGAAAGACGTTGCTTGTGAAACAGTTTATAAATTCGAATCAAAACAGCGGCGCGGTATCGGCTTCTTTTTGTTCTTTCGCATGTGTTGTATTAAACAAGCTGCAGCCCGCAGAGGGTTGTACGGCGTGGAGTTTTATTGTTAATGACAAAAAAAATGCTTATAGACGCCACTCATTCGGAAGAAATGAGGGTGGTTATTGTGGACGGGACTCGTCTGGATGAACTGGATATCGAAACATCAACCAAAAAACAATTGAAAGGAAATATTTATCTGGCAAAAGTCGCCAGAGTCGAACCGTCTTTGCAGGCGGCTTTCGTAGATTACGGCGGCAATCGTCATGGTTTTTTGGCATTTAATGAAATTCATCCCGATTATTATCAAATTCCCGTTGCGGATCGTGAGGCTTTGAAAGAAGCTTTGCTGCAGGAAGAAAATGAAGACGAAGAAGAAGAGGAAAAACCTCAAAAAAGGCGTCGTCGCAGACAGGTGAAAAAAGAGGGAGAAGCGGCTCTGGATGCCGAGCAGGATCCCTCTGTACAGGAAGAAACCGAAACGGGAGAAGCGGCAGAACAAATCGTTGAAACGGTCAGTGAAAACGAAAGCGATGAAATGATCGCCCGCAGCCGCTATAACCAAACCAAGCATTATAAAATTCAGGAAGTCATACATCGCGGACAGGTTCTGTTGGTGCAGGTGATTAAAGAAGAACGCGGCAACAAAGGAGCGGCGCTGACAACGTATTTGTCTTTGGCCGGCCGGTATTGCGTGCTGATGCCGAATAATGCCCGCGGCGGCGGCGTTTCCAGAAAAATCACAAATGCGGCGGATCGGAAACGTTTGAAATCCGTTATCGGAAAACTGCCGCTGCCGACGGGTATGTCTGTTATTGTCAGAACGGCGGGAAAAGAAAGAACAAGTCTGGAAATCAAACGCGACTATGAATATTTGATCAAAACATGGATGCAGATTCGTGATAAAACGATGGCCTCTTCCGCGCCCGAATTGATCCATGAAGAAGGAAATCTGATCAAAAGAGCTTTGCGCGATATGTATACGCGGGATATTGCCGAAGTTTTGATCGAAGGCGAAGCCGAATACCGTATGGCTAAGGATTTTATGAAAATTTTAACGCCGAGCCATGCCAAGAAAATCAAACTGTATAAAGATGACGCAATGCCGCTGTTCTTCCGTTATCAGGTGGAAGCTCAGCTGGAATCGCTGCACAGCAATATAGTTCAGCTGAAATCGGGAGCCTATTTGGTTATGGATCAAACCGAGGCATTGGTTGCGATTGATGTGAACTCGGGACGCGCGACAAAAGAGCGGAATATTGAGGAAACCGCTTTGAAAACAAATTTGGAAGCGGCGGATGAAATCGCTCGTCAGCTTCGTTTGCGCGATATGGCGGGATTGGTTGTGATCGACTTTATTGATATGGAGGAATCCCGCAACAATCATGCTGTTGAACGCCGGATGAAGGAAGCGCTGAAACGGGATCGCGCCCGCGTTCAGATGGGGCGGATTACCGGATTCGGGTTAATGGAACTGTCGCGTCAGCGGCTGCATTCAAGCTTTAATGAGACAAGCTATTCGCCGTGTCCGTACTGCAAAGGCAAGGGAATGATGCGTTCGACGGAATCCGTTTCCATTCATACGCTGCATGTGTTGGAGGAAGAAAGCCTGAAACGTCGCTTCAGCGAATTGCATATGACCGTTCCGACGCCGACAGCTTTGTATGTATTGAATAAAAAACGCGAAGACCTGCATAAAATCGAAACGGCTTATAATGTTCGTATTTTCTTGGAAACGGATGATACGTTGCTTTTCCCGACGGATTATCGTATGGAACGCGTTGTGCGTGTGGAAACGGAAGCCGCGGCGACGGTTTTTGAAGAAACGGAGGAAACTTCCGAGCCCGAAAAGGAACAGGAAAATACGCCCGCCGTTCAAACGGAAAAACCGTCTCGCGAACGCCGCCGGCGCAACAAACGCGACCGGCGCGATGTTCGTGAAGCGCAGGGAGAAGAACAAACAGCCGAGATGCAGGAGAACATTCCCGATTCTGAAGGAAGCGAAGTGATCCAAGCGGATGAAATGTTTGAAGAGGGATTGAAGTCTTCTCAAAAAGCGGACGAACAGCAGGAAGATCATTCGGAAAGAAACGATGACGGCAGAAAGCGTCGTCGGGGTCGTTTTATGCGCCGGAACAGACGTTTTCATCACCATCATAACAATGAACAACATGAAAACGCATCCGAACCCGCGGAACAAACGACAAGCATTGAAACAGAACAGCAACCTTCGGTCGAGGATGGAGGAGAGCGGGTTAAAAAGCCTCGCCGCAGATATAATCGCCGCCGTCGGGCTCCCGCAAATGAAAAAGCGCCGGAGTAATCAGTTGCGGGAGTGCGTTATTTTTCCGCACTCCCTCCGACTGTTTCAATTGTATAAGAAACAAGATCAGAGTAAGCTTTTACAGATAACGAGAGGAAAAAATGCCTTTTTTAATGATTAAAACCAATTTGGATTTGGAAAAAACGACAATTCAGGCTTTGTTGAATCATGCTTCCCGCGTTGTGGCGGAAGCGGTTAAAAAACCTGAAAGCTATGTCATGGTTAATGTTTGCGCCGGTGAACATATGGTTTTCGCCGGGACTTCTATGCCGACTGTTTATATGGAAATGAAAAGCGTCGGTATGACAAAGGAACAAATTCCGGTTTTGTCCGAAACATTGACTAAAATGGTTGAACAGCGTTTGAAAGTGCCCGGAAATCGTGTTTATATCGAATTTGCATCTGTTCCCGGCGCTTTGTGGGGATATAACGGATCAACATTCTGATTTGGTGCGGGAGGAGAGTTGACAATGAGACATTTTTTTAAAACAGGCCTTATGCTTGTTGCTTCATTGTTGATTTCTTCCTGCGCCAAAACCATTGATGCCAGACGCGGCGGGATTATTAAAGATGATGCCCAGCTGCGCCGTGAAGATGTCGCGGATTATATGACATATTTAAAACTGACCAGAGGCGCGGGGCCTCTGGATCAGGATTATATTTTGCTGTCTTACCGCGTGATTCGCGAAATGATGCAGGACGATTTGTTTAAAAATCGTCCCGAACGGGTCAAAGTCGCATTGCGCGATGTGTTGAATTATCATCCGACGGCAGAAGTCCGGCCGGCGATTGTGCATGAAGCCGTCGAACATGAGCTGATGAATACGGAATCGTTATGGATGGTGGACGGATCTATTTTGTATGACTATGCTTTGGATGTCGAATTGGGAGAAATTCCGATTAAAAATGATGATCAGTCTGAAGATAAAGCGTTGAGCGTTATGCTGGTTTTGTTCGATGTCAAAGGAAAACAAGTCGGCGAATGGTTTGGTTTCCTAAAGCGTGAAAAGGGCGGACAAAGCTGGTTTTAAGAGGATGACTGATCGGACGCCGGTATATCGGGAGCTCTTGAATCTTCATCGGAAGATTTGTTTGAATCCATATAAAGATCGATTTTTTTCAGCAGTTCTGTGATTTTTACCGTCCAAAGCGCTTCTTTTTCGTTAATGCCGAACGATTCTAATTGAGTTTGCATTAAAAAAAAGTCCGTGTTGATGTCGCGGAAGTTTTTTTCAATGAGCAACATTTGTTCTTTTTTCAAAGCATATTTTTCCTTTAAATAATGCGATAAATATTTTCGCGCGGCATTTGTCATTTTTTTGACAGCTTGCCGGGTTTCCGGATGAAAAGGATGTTCGGGAAAAAAAAGCAAAATCGTTTCGATGATTTTCCAGCATGTTTTTAAATAAGAAAAAAGTTCCGGATTTTCATTGGCGGGAAACAATTCTTTTTCTTTGAATTTTTTTGGGAATTCTTTAGCTATGGACGTTAAAGCCATATCATCACAAACGGGATGAACGTCGCAAAAGTTCTGCATGGCTTTTTTTTCTTTAGGGGAAGAAAAAAAATTGCTGTCATGTATTTCATGAAACCCCTCGATAATATCGCGCAGCTTGATTAAAAAAAGGCATAAAACGCCGATTAATCCGGTGTACAAGGCTTCTTTTCCGAATAATGCGAGTAAAAAAGTTAATAAAAAAACGATTAATGCAAAAAAATAAGCAAGGCTGTGTTCCGTTTCCTGAATAAATTCTTCAAGAAGGGAAATAAAAATAAATTTAGGGCGATCAATGTCATACATTTTTTCAGAATCCTTTTTTATAAAATCAGAGAATAACAGAAAGGGCTTTTAAAATAAGCGTGACTTTGAGGTTATAGTCTTTTTATCGGAGTGAATATCAAGCGTTGCGTTTTTTGTAGAAAAGCGTTTATCTTGAAACGATCGGGATAACAAAAGTGAAAAAAGATTTTTATATTTTTCGTCATGGACTGACGGATATGAATGTTGCTGGGCGTTGGCAGGGGCGCGGAATTGATTTGCCGTTAAATGAAATCGGCAGAGAGCAGGCGTTGGAGCTGGCGGAGGAATTAAAAGAAACGGGAATTGAAATCATTTTTTCCTCGCCGTTGAAAAGAGCCGTTCAAACGGCGGAAATTGTTGCAAAAGCTCTGCATGTTTCTGTTCGAATCGAAAACGGACTGGTGGAAGGATGCTTCGGTGAAGCCGAAGGAAAAACGAAACAGGAAATCAACGGCCTGTTTCCGCAAACGGCGGAAGCTTGGCACAGTCTGGAAGAAGAATTTATGGACGTTCGTTTCAACGGCGGCGAAACAAAGAGGGAAATTCAACAAAGAATATTACAAACATTGGAAAAAATAGCGTCTGAAAACGAACAAAAAATTATCGGTATTTCTGCTCACAGCGCGGTTGTCCGCTGTTTTATGCTGCTGTTCGGGATAAAGCTTTATGCCGTACCGCATGGACATCCGTTTCATTTGTGTTTTGATGAAGGATGTTTCGAGGTATTAAAATAATAATGTAAATTATAGTATGTATAATTTGATATTAATATAATAAAAAAACAAAATATAAACTAAAAAAGAATTAGAACATTAGGTTTAAAGCTTTTAGATATCTATCTTTGTTCCGGTCTTTTTCCTAACGTAAAAAACGATCTTTTATGTTCAGCTGTTAGGAAAGGGAAAAAAATGAAAGTTTTAATCGCGGATAATCATACGTTATTTCGAGAAGGTTTCAGCCATCAATTGCAGCGTTTTGAAGCTTTAAAAGAATTGCAGGAAGTGACGGATTATTCTTCAATCGGAAAATTGGCGGATCAAAAAAAATCATTTGATTTAATTTTTATTGATCGTGATCTTTTGGGATCGGAATGGAAGGAAAAGTTTCAATCGTTAAAAACGATTTTTCCGCAGGCTCGGCTGGTTATGATGAGTGAAAGCGAAGACCAAAGCGATATTATTGACGTATTTAGTCTCGGCGCGGTCGGATATATTACTAAATTATCGCCGGATTCTTTGATTATTAACGCATTGCATTTGATTGTTGACGGAAATTTATATGTTCCTCCCGCCGTTCTGAAAGGGTTAAAAAAGCCGGCTCGTTTGTCGGGAGAAGGAAAAATTTTAACGCATACGCTTCCAAACGGTAAAAATCTGACGTATCGTCAAAGTGAGGTTTTGCAGCATTTGAGCAACGGATTGTCAAACAAGCAAATTGCGTATGAAATGAATGTTTCCGAAGCAACCGTTAAATTACATATCAATGCGTTGCTGCGGCATTTGCATGTGGAAAACAGAACAAAAGCCGTTGTAACAGCGCAGCGATTGGGGATTTTGGAAACCTGATGTCTGATTATGTTAAAAGCGTTCCGCCCTTGATTTAAAAAGGGCGGAAGTTTTTTTTACCGTATTTCTTTTTGATTTAAGAAGAGCTATCATAACCGCCGGAAAGTTTTCTGGATAAAGGATAAAATAATGGATACGGCGGAACTGATTGAAAATTTTTCATTTTTGGAAGACTGGGAAGATCGTTACGGTTACTTGATTGAATTGGGCAAAGAACTGCCGCTTTTAAGCGAAGCCGATAAAAACGATCAAACAAAAGTCGAAGGCTGTATGAGTCAGGTTTGGCTGAAAACAAAAACGGACGGCGATGTTTTAACTTTTGACGGAGAAAGTGACGCGCATATTGTTCGCGGACTGATTGCCGTTTTGCGCATTATTCTGTCGGGAAAAACCAAAAAAGAAATTCAAGAAACTGATGTGGAAGCGATTTTTAAACAGCTGGGATTGGAATCACATTTAAGTCCGACACGGCGCAACGGCTTTTTCGCTATGGTCGAACGGATTCAATCCGAAGCGCGGAAGTAAATGCTTTACAGCTATATTCTGAAACCGAATGATGTTTTAATAAACGGGATTAAAGCGCCGATTCTGATTGATGAAAAAAGGCTGGCTCATTATGCGGCGCGGGCGGAATCCGAAAAAAAAGAACAAATCCTCGCTTATCTGGAAACGGTTTTTAGCGGGCGGTCAAGGGCCGTTTCCTGCCTGACGGAGAAAGTGCCCGATTTAAACAGCCGCAAATTGCAAGGGTTTAAAGCGTTAAGGGAATGCTTTTCCTTTTCATCGCGGATTATTAAAGAGCCTCATATCGTCGAAGCCGTCTGGTGCGTCGAAAACGGAACCTTCCGGCAGGTCGGGGAATTGGATTTTTCATCGTTGGCGTGGAAAACGATACGCGACGACGATAATGTCTTTTTTGCTAAAATCAGGCACTATATGCTGGTTTTAAAGCAGGGATACATTCCGCCGGAATATGTAAAAAGGGCTTCGGAATGAAGCCCTTTTCGATTATTTTCCCCAACGGGACGCCAATCTTAAAATCTCGCCCAACGCCTCTTTTTCAAAAAACGTGTGGTCGCGCCCCCAAACGACTTTCGTTTCCGTTTTTTCACCGCAGGCGAACAGAGTTTTGTCCGCCAGAACGAAAGCGCGATAAGGAACGGTCGTATCCAACGATCCGTGAACCATTACGAATTCCGGTTTGGATTGACTCGGGTGTTCTTTGACTTCCCGCGCATTCAGCAGACATCCGGCGATCGTCATCACGCCGCCGACGGGAATCAAAGAACCGTCTCCGGCTCTGTCCGCCAGCAAATCGGATTCGGCCAACAACTGCAACGCCAGCATCGCGCCCTGCGATACGCCGAAAATGTAAGTGTCCTGCGCGCCGATGCCGTGATAGTCCATGCGTTCGCGGATGTATTCAACCACTTTCAACGCCGCCGGATTGTAATTTTCATACATTTCCGAAAAGCGTTCATATAAAGCGGAAGACATTTTTTCCGGAGGAATCGCCAGCCATTCGTCTTTGAAACCTTCCGGAATCGCGAACCATTGACGGGCTTCTTCGTTGCCGTCAATTGCTTCAAAAGCATCCGGAATGTAAAAAACCGTATCCGGCATCACTTCCCGCAAAGCTTCGACGAACCAAGCGTTCGTTTCGCCCGTTCCGCCCATACCGTGCAGGTAAACCGCCAGTTTTTTCGGCTTTTTGCCGGAAAGGGGAAAGCGTACCGCTCCCGTTTGGAGCGGTTTTTTAAATGCAGTCGTCATTACGCTCTCAGCTCCGCTCCAGTATTGGCGGTGACCGCGCCGATGACACGGCGGCAGACGCTTTCTATTTCTTCATCGGTCAGCGTTTTTTCCGTCGGCTGGATCGTGATCTGGATTGCGATCGATTTTTTGTCGCCCAGATTTTCCCCTTCGTACAAGTCGAAAACGAAAACGTCCGAAATCAAAGCCTTGTCCGTATTCTTTGCGGCGATGACGATCTTTTCGGCGTCAACACTGCGCGGCGCAAGGAATGCTAGATCGCGCACGATCGGCGTAAAAGCGGACAGTTTCAACGCTTTGACGCCTTTGCCCGCTTTTTTCTTCGCCGGAGGAAGATTGTCCAGAAACACTTCGCACGCGCAAACGGTCGTTTTCACGTCCATCGCTTTCAAAACTTTCGGATGCAGTTCGCCGAAATAGGCCAGAACCGTCTTGCCGATCTTGATCGCGCCGGAACGTCCGGGGTGGTACCACGCCGGAGCTTCGCGGGTGATCTGCACGTTTTGCGGGGCTTCCGCCGCGTCCAGAGCCGCCAGAGCGTCCGCCTTCGCGTCAAACACGTCGACGGCGCGGGGCTTTTCCGCCCAGTGGCGTTGAGCCGTCTGACCGAAACGCAACATTGCGGCGACAGCTTCCTGTTCTTTGGGTCTGAAACCGAAAAATTGAGGTCCGACTTCAAACAGGCAACCGTCCGGCATTCCCTTGACGATGTTGGAACGCGCCGCCGAAATCAGATTGGGAATCAGGCTCGGGCGCATTTCGTTCAGATCCTGACTGATCGGGTTGGCGATCAGAACGGGATCGGTTTTGCGGAACAGTTTCGCGTAAACGGAAGACATAAACGACCAGGTGATCGTCTGGTATCCGCCGCGGTTCGCCAAAGCGCGCCGTACGGAAACTTCGCGTTTCTGTTTCGGCTGCAAGATGCCGTGAACGCCGTTCGGCCGCGGCAAAGTCGTTGCCGGCAGTTTGTCGTAACCGTGGATGCGCAGGACTTCTTCAACCAAGTCATGCGCGCCGGAAATGTCGGAACGCCACGTCGGACGCTCAACTATGAACTTGTCGCCGTCGGTTTTGACGACACAGCCCAGCTTTTCCAGAATGTCTTTGCACTCCGTTGCCGGCACATCAACGCCGCACAGCTGTTCGACCCGTTTCGGATCAAAAGTGATTGGCTCGGGCTTTTCCGGTTCTTTGCCCGTGATGATAATTTCGGAACATTCGCCGCCGCACAGGTCGAGAATCATTTTGGCCGCCATATTCGAACCGTATTTTTCAATCGTGGCTGCCGGATCGATGCCGCGTTCGAAACGCTGACGGGAATCGGAGGTCAGAATCAGCTTCTGTCCCGTTTTGGCGATGCTTTCCGGCGTGAAATAAGCGGATTCCAACAGAACGCGAGTCGTGTCGTCCTGACAGCCTGACACTTCGCCGCCCATAATGCCGGCGATGGATTCGACGCCGTTTTCATCGGCGATGACGACCATTCCTTCTGACAGCTCGTATTCCCGACCGTCCAAAGCCAACAGCTTTTCGCCGTCTTTGGCCGAACGGACGGATATTTTTCCTTTCACTTTGTCGGCGTCAAAGACGTGCAAAGGACGACCGAAAGAAATGTTGAAATAGTTTGTCACATCAACCAGAGCGGAAATCGGACGCAAACCGATCGCCGTCAGGCGATTTTGCATCCATTTCGGGGACGGGCAATTTTTGACGTTCCTGATTTCTCTTAATGTAAAGTAGGGCGCACCGATGTCCAGTGCCGTGTTTTCCAGAACGACTTCGGATTTGAACGTCGGCACGACAAGCGTTTCATTTTCGTCGTACAACGGTTTCAACGTGCCCAGTCCGGCCGCCGCCAGATCGCGGGCGATGCCGTAAACGCTCATGCAGTCGCCGCGATTCGGCGTGATCGAAACGTCAAATACGGGGTCGGAGGGATAAACTGTTGTAATGGAAGCGCCTACAACGGCGTCTTCTGGACATTCGATGATGCCCGTGTGGTCTTGTCCGACGCCCAGTTCGTCTTCCGCGCACATCATGCCGCAACTTTCTTCGCCGCGAACGACGCCTTTTTTCAGCTTTTCACCGAAAGCCGGAATGAAGTCCCCCGGACGCGCCAAAATGCCTTTCATACCGGCATGGACGTTCGGCGCACCGCAGACGACCTGCAAAACTTCTTTGCCGGTGTTGACTTTTAAAATGTGCAGGTGATCCGAATTGGGGTGATCTTTGCATTCATCGACCTGTGCGACAATCAGGTTTTGAACGGCCGCCAGAGGATCGATGATTTCTTCGATTTCCAAACCGATCGACGTCAGCTTGTCGGCGATTTCCTGCACGCCCGCATCCGTTTCCAAATAATCTTTCAACCAGGAAAGTGTGAATTTCATCGTTTGTTGCCTCCCGTCATGCTCAATCCCGCTCCCGTCGAAGGAATGTCCAGCGGAATGAAGCCGTAATGTTTAATCCAGCGTAAATCGGATTCGAAGAACGTTCGCAAATCGGGAATCGCGTATTTCAGCATCGCTAAGCGGTCTAGTCCGATACCGAATGCAAAGCCCTGATATTCGTCGGGGTCGATGTTGCAAGCTTTCAACACGTTCGGATGAACCATGCCGCAGCCCAGAATTTCCAACCAGTCGCTGCCAGCGCCGATTTTCAATTCCCCGTTGGCGCGGGAACAACCGATATCCATTTCGGCGGACGGTTCCGTGAACGGGAAGAAAGACGGACGGAAGCGCACGGGCACGTCGTCCAGTTCGAAAAACGTTTTGACAAATTCGATCAGACAGCCTTTCAGATGTGCCATATTAGTCGTTTTATCGACGATCAGGCCTTCGACCTGATGGAACATCGGCGCGTGCGTCGCGTCATAGTCGCAACGGTAAGTGCGTCCCGGAACAATGATGCGGACAGGCGGTTTCTGCGATTCCATCGTGCGGATCTGTACGGCGGAAGTCTGCGTCCTGACGATGAAGCGTTCGCCGTTTTCTTCGCCCTGCAGATAGAAGGTGTCCTGCATCTGTCGGGCGGGGTGGTTTTTCGGCGTGTTCAACGCGGTGAAGTTATGGAAATCGTCTTCGCTATGCGGCCCTTCGGAGTCTTCGAAGCCCATCTGGCCGAAAATGGCGATGACTTCGTCATACGTCTG
>JAFVEJ010000149.1 GCA_017476085.1 Alphaproteobacteria bacterium | reverse complement strand
TGCGGCTTCCGCCTGCGCTTTCTTTTCGCTGCGCAGCGACTGCAACGCCTTTTCCTTTTCGGAATCAACCCACCACGTCATCATTTGCACGCCCTTCATCACCGGCGTATCCAACATTCCGAATTTATCCCAATAAACCAACCGGACGGACGGAATATACCAATGCGGAACGACATAATATTCCCATAACAAGACGCGATCCAAAGCTTTAACGGCGGCGACAAGTTTTTTACGATCGGGCGCTTCAATGATTTTTTCGATCAGTTCGTCCACAACGGGATTTTTAATTCCCGCGTAATTTTGCGATCCGTTCATATCGGCGGCGGCCGATCCCCAAAAATAACGCTGTTCATTGCCGGGAGAAGTCGATTGCCCCCAAACATGCACAATCATATCATAATCAAAAGAATCCGTGCGATTTTTGTATTGAGTCGTATCAACCGCGCGCAAAGTTGCCTCAATGCCCAATCGTTTCAGGTTGCGGATATACGGCAAAGCAATTCTTTCCCACGCGGCGGAAGAGGCCGAATCAATCAGAATTTCAAAGCGGAACGGTTCGCCTTTTTCATTCTTTAAAACATTGTCTTGAATTGTCCAGCCGGCTTCTTCCAACAAGGCGAAAGCTTTTTCCAGCTGCGGACGAATATTGCCGTCTCCCGCGGTTTTTTCCTGCGTAAAAATTTCATTGAATACCTCGGGCGACAATTTCTCTTTATAATGAGTCAACAGCTTTAATTCGTCGCCCTTCGGAAGCCCTTTTGAAGCCAGTTCCGAATTATCAAAGTAGCTTTGCGTCCGTTTATACAATCCGTAAAACAAGTTCCTGTTCGACCATTCGAAATCGAAAACCATTCCCAATGCTTTCCGAACCTTGCGATCGGCGAAAATCGGGCGGCGCGTATTGAACACAAAACCTTGCATACCGGAAGGCAAAGAGTGATCAAAACTTTTTTTAATCAAACCGTCTTTTTCCGAAAAACCGTTATACGCCGACACCCATTTTTTGGCTTCGTTTTCCACACGCACGTCAAAAGCCGCAGACTTAAAACCTTCTACGGCAACCGTCGCGTCGCGGTAATAGTCGTAGCGAATTTTATCAAAGTTATAAAACCCCTTGACCGCCGGCAAATCTTTCGCCCAATAATCGGGATTGCGTTCATAAACAACATATCGCCCCGTTTCAAAATCAGCGATTTTATAAGGCCCGCTGCCAACAATTTTATCTAAAGTTGTCGCGGAAAAATCTTTGTCTTTCCAATATTGTTCCGACAAAACGGGCATCTGTCCCAAAATTAACGGCAATTCGCGGTTGTCGCCCTTTTTGAATTTGAACAGCACCCGCATCGGTTTGTCCGCTTCGACGCTTTCGACGTTGCCGTAGTAATATCCAAACATCGGCAACCCTTTTGTTTTCAACAAATTAAAGGAAAACACGACGTCCTGCGCCGTGATGGGCGTACCGTCCGAAAAGCGCGCTTTTCTGTTGATATTAAAGGCGACCCAGGAACGGTCTTTCGGCATTTCAATCGTTTCCGCGATTACTCCGTATTCGGAAAACGGCTCGTCCGCAGATTCCACCATCAGCGTATCAAACAACAATCCCGTTCCGGCCGCCGCCACTCCTTTAATCACATAAGGATTGAAAGTGTCAAAGCTGCCATACGCGGACATTCTTAAAGTACCGCCTTTCGGCGCATCCGGATTAGCATAGTCGAAATTTTTAAAATTCCATCCGTAGCGCGGCGCTCCATGCATCGCTATGCCTTTGGCGGCCGGCGCCTGATATTGCGCCATCACGGGAAAAGAAAATAAAAGCAAAAAGGCCAGCGTCAGTTTTTTCATTTGTGCAGCGCCTCAAGTGTTTCTTTTAACAAATTCTTATCCCCTAAAGCTAAAACATGTCCGTTTGAATCCGCACTGTCAAACAAATCGCTTCCCATCCAATCCGTCATAATACCGCCCGCACCGGAAACAATCGGCACCAATGCCGCATAATCGTAAAGCTTCAAATCCGCTTCACACACAATATCGCCATATCCCGCCGCCAACAAACCGTATCCGTAACAATCCGTACTGAAACGGGCGATTTTTATTTTGGAACATAATGCGTCAAACATCCTTTTTTCTTCCGGTTCAACAAACATTAATTTGTCTGCCGTAGAAAACAGAACTGCTTGGTTTAACGCCTTGCATGATCTTGTGTGAATTTCTTTTCCGTTCAAAGTAGTCGGCCTGCCCGAAACGCCCAGCCACAGTTCTTTGGCATACGGCTGATTGATTACGCCGACAACGGGGCGACCGTTATGCAGCAATGCAATCAGCGTTCCGAACAAAGGAAGTCCCGCGACAAACGATTTCGTGCCGTCAATCGGATCCAACACCCAAACAAATTCGGCATTTTCATTTTCTTTGCCGTATTCTTCACCGACAACGCCATGATCAGGGAAATATTCCGCCAATAATTCGCGCATCACGCGTTCGCTGTTTTTATCCGCTTGCGTCACGGGAGAAGAATCCGCTTTATCTTCAACATCAAGCGGTTGACGAAAATACTTCAAAATTTCCTTTTCCGCCGCATCAGCCAACCGTAAAGCCAATTCCGTTTGCGCCTCATACATATCTGCGCATCCATTTCAGCCCTTCCGCCGTTGTCGAGCGCGGCGTGTAAGAGCAGCCGATATGACCCTGATATCCTTGAATTTCCAACAAAGAAAGCAAATAGTTATAATCTACTTCGCCCGTATCGGGTTCTTCGCCCGTCGGTACGCCGGCGATACGGATATGACTGATCAAAGAAATTAAGGAATCAATCGTGTTGCTTAATCCGCCTTCGCACATTTGCGATTGATACACATCAAACAGATAAGCAAACGCTTTGTCATCGTTTAATTCGTCCAGCAGTTCCAATACTTCCAACGTGGAAGAAGGATAAGCGTCCGGCATTTCCTGCGGATTTTTAAATCCGAGCAGAATCTTCATTCCCGCCCGACGCACTCGCGGCGCAGCAGCATAAAGAGCAGAGACAAATGTCTCGCGCTGAGCCTCGAATGTATCGGGCGGTAATCCCTGAGCGGAAACAAAGATTTTTTTACACTCCAAAAAATCCGCTTTGTCAAGCAAATCATCCAAAGCATTCAAAAATCTTTGCTTCGACTTTTTTTCAAACGCCAATGCCGTTTGTTCTTCGGGCATTGTAATGACGGAAACTTTCAGCCCTTTATACGCGGCGGCATCCCCTAATTCCCCCAAACCGATCTTTTCGGGAAAAGTGAACTCGACGGAAGAAAAGCCGCTTTCTTTTGCCGCTTTACAACGCTCTAAAAACGGCAGTTCCGTAAACAAACGATCTATATCGGCGCAAAACGAAACCATATCAGCCAACCATTTCCCGAATGCGCGCCGCGATTTCTTTTGCCGCGTTTAAAGATTTATGTTCCCCCTGCGAAACAGGTTGGGGATTTTGTGTCAATTCGACGGCATACCCTTCGCGATAAAGTTCCTGATGCAGCAAAGCGTGTTTTTTGCCGACCGAACCTTCCGGCGCATAAATATAAACCGGAGCGGATGCCGCACAGGATTCCGAACAGGATCCACTTGACGGATGCATGCAGGGAGACGGACATATCCTCCGCATAATAATGGATGCTGTCGGATGTATGCCTGGCTGCAGAGGCCAGAATGGATTCATGA
>JAFVEJ010000148.1 GCA_017476085.1 Alphaproteobacteria bacterium | reverse complement strand
TTTGGTCGAAATGAGCGGAAAGGGATTCGGTTGTTTGGGCATTGTTGGCCAGAACGGCGATTTTATGGGCGTGTTTACGGATGGCGACTTGCGCCGCGCGATGGCGCCGGATCTGCTGACAAAAACTATCAAGGACGTGATGACTCGTACGCCGCGGACAACGACAGCCAATACATTGGCCATAGATGCTTTGCGCATTATGAATACGACGGGAAAAGGCATTACCAGTCTGTTCGTTTTGGAAAACAAAAAGCCGATCGGCTTCCTGCATATGCATGACTGCCTGCGCGCCGGAGTGGCTTAATGGCGGAAAAAGTCGTTGATCTCAGCGATGTTAAATGGGGTAAGACCCAAACAAGCGGCGCCGTTGATTGGCAGCGTCGGCAAAAAAAGCGGATGCGCTATCACAGTCGGTTGGTTGTTTCTTTAAAAGTTTTATTCCCCAGTTTGGCGGCGGTGATAATCGGATTGGTTATTGTTTGGCCGCAAATGAAGGCGCAGCAGGAAGAAGCTATTTCTCTTTTGGCTTCAGAAGCGGAACAGATGAATGTTCCCAACGATCAGCTGATGGTCAATCCGCGCTTTTTTACGGTTGATGAAAAAGGAGAACCTTTTCATTTGACGGCGGAATCAGCTTTTGAGCTGCCCGGGGAAAAGCGCCGGATACAACTGGAATCCGTTAAAGCGGATATTTTAAAGCAAAAAGACCGCTGGATTGCTTTGGATGCGGCTGTCGGCGTTTATTCTCAAGCCGAAGAAACAATGGAATTGTCAAAACAGGTCAATTTATATACGCAAACCGGTGAGGAAATAGAAACGACTCACGCATTGATCAGCATTAAAAATCGGGATATTGTCGGAAATCGGGACGTGTTGCTGCGCTCCTCTTTGGGATTTGCCAGAGCTCAGGGATTTTCGGTGACGCAAGACGGAACGGTGTTTCGATTGATGGGAAAAACGCGAGTGGTGCTTTATCCCGAAACGGAGGAAGAATAAAAATGCGTCGTTTCTTTAACCTGCTTTTGATTTTTGTTTTGTTTCTGTCCGCGGGGACGGAAACTTTTGCGGCCGATACCAAAGGAACGGAAAAGCAGCAGGTCGTTTTAACGTCTGAGGGCGGACTGGAGTGGAACGGAAACGAAAAGACGCTGACGGCAGAGGACAAAGCGCTTGTCGTGCGCGGTGATACCGCATTGGGAGCTGACAAAATCGTCGCTTATTATACAGAGGATGCCGGCGGCAAAGACGGGGAAGTTTATTTGGTCAAAGCGTACGGAAATATCATCATTACGACCCCAAAACAGACGGTTTACGCGGACACGGCCGTTTATGAAATTGAAAAATCGGTAATTATTCTTAAAGGAAATCCGGTTAAACTGATAGCCGGTCAGGAACAAATGACGGCTCAGATTTTAGAGCTGTGGCAAAATGAAGATATGGCCGTTGCCCGTCAGAATGTCACGGCGCTGAAAGATGCCCGCCGTCTTGAAGCCGACACCGTTAAAGCTTTTTTTGTCAAAAAAGGAAACGCGACACAAGTCGAACGGTTTGAAGCGGAAAGCAATGTCATAATTACAAATGATAAAGAAACCGTTCAGGGGGATACGGGCGTTTATCTGGTTGACAAGGAAACGGCTACTTTGCAGGGAAATGTTAAAATTTCTCAGGGCAAAAATTTTATTATCGGCGAAGTGGCTGATATAAATATGAAAACGGGTGTCAGCCGCTTGCAAATGTTGTCTGAAAAGGGTAAAACAAAAAAGCAGGTGCGCGGGGTTTTTGTTCCGGATGAAAGTAAAAAGAATCAAAAGCCCGTCACGGCGGAAAAATCCAAAGTGCCGGCAGCGGTAAAGGAAGAATCGAGTGGTGGACAAGAAACAAACGAAAAACTCCTC
>JAFVEJ010000147.1 GCA_017476085.1 Alphaproteobacteria bacterium | reverse complement strand
CAAAAGTTGAATCATCACGGGGGTTCCGCGGATGACGGCCAAGTAAAGACGGCACAGGAAATTTAAAACGGAAAAAGAACCGTTTTTATCGTGTGATACGCGAATGACGGCGATCAGTCCGCCGACGGTTACGCCGATGATAACGGCTAAAACCGTGATAATCAGCGTATGCCCCAATCCCGTCGCCAGATATTTCCAACGGGCGTCTTTAATAAAGTCGCGGTTAAATCGTTCGGTCAGAGACTGTCGGGAGGATGCGCCTGTTTCATCGGACCGGACGATAATGACCTTTTTTGATTTTGTATAAGGGATTGAAAAAGATATGTTTTTTAATCTGTCCGGCGTAACGCTGATTCCCGACAAGCCCAGATCCGCTTTGCCGGATTGAATGGCGCCGATAATGGAATCAAAAGCCATTTCTTCAATGACTAATTTTTTATGCAATGTTGTGGCGATAATTCGTGCCAAATCAATATCAATGCCGGTAACGATCCCGTTTTAATAATATTCGTAAGGCTGAAAAGTCGCTTCTGTCACAACGCGCAAAGTTCCGGCGGAGTGATCCGGATTTTCGGGAACGGAAAAGCGCTTTTGATTTTCAGAATCGATATAGCCGTCAATGATGGCCTGCATCGTGCCGTCCGCTGTTATTTCGGCTATAACGCGGTTGACGTTTTCTTTCAATTCAGTCTTTTTTTTGGAAATGGCGATCGCGTATTCTTCTTCAGCGAAAGGGTGCGGCATAATAACAAGCTCCGGATTTTCGCGAACGAATGCCAAAGCGGGTTTTTCATCAAGCAAAACGGCGTCGATTTTTTTATGAATCAAAGACTGAACGGCTTCGTTTCCATTGTTGTAACGCTCGGTTTTAATATCGGCGACGCCGGTCGCCAGAAGATCTTCCGTCGTTCCCAGCTGAACGCCTACCGTTTTTCCTTTCAGGGTGTCGGGAACGGTTTGAGCGTTCGTGCCGGAGCAAACAATCAGGCATAAAAATAAAATTTTTAAAAACAAATTCATTCCGTTTCCTTTTTTATGAAAATTATCCGGCCTTTTTTAAAGCAATCGGAATGCGGATGCAAGCGGATAACAGGTTTGGACTTTAAACGGCGATCGGGGTAGAATGGAAAAAAATCTTTTACGGAGGCATAAAATGCAATCATTGCGAGAACTTTACAGGATCGGAATGGGGCCGTCCAGCAGTCATACGATGGCGCCGCGCAAAGCGGCTCAACGATTTTTGGAGGACAATCCGGACGCCTTTTCCTATCGCGTAACGCTTTACGGCAGTCTGGCGGCAACGGGAAAGGGGCATTTTACCGATCAGGCGATTCTGGACGTTCTCGGGGCGGAAAGAACGCAAATTGTTTGGCAGGAAGAGACCGTTTTGCCGTATCACACGAACGCGATGAAGTTTGAAGCTTTAAACGACAAAGGCGAAACGTTTGTTCAATGGACGACATACAGCGTCGGCGGTGGGGCTTTGCAAGACGAAGGCGAAAAGCCGGCAGAAGAAATTTACAGCTTTAAAGACTTTTCGGAAATCGTTGCATGGGCAAAAGAACAAGGGCGTCCGCTGTGGGCGGCGGCTGTGGAATATGAAGGCGAGGAAATTCTGTCCTATCTGACAACCGTCTGGAATCAGATGCAGGCGTGCGTGCGCCGCGGTTTGGAACATGAAGATGTTCTGCCCGGCGGCTTGCGGCTGGCGCGCAAGGCGTATTCCTTTTATAAAAAAGCTCTGGCGCAAAGGTCGGACTTGTCCCGCACGGGATTGTTGGCGGCGTATTCTTTGGCCGTCAGTGAGGAAAACGCCGGCCGCGGTATAGTCGTAACGGCGCCGACTTGCGGTTCCTGCGGCGTTGTTGCAGGCGTTTTATACTATCTGAAATATCATCAGAAAGTAACGGACAGAGAAATCATCAATGCTTTGGCTACGGCGGGATTGGTCGGCAACACCGTCAAGCAGAACGGTTCCATTTCCGGCGCGGAAGTCGGCTGTCAGGGTGAAGTCGGCGTGGCGTGCGCGATGGCGGCTGCGGCAACAGCGCAGCTGTTCGGCGGAACGATCGCGCAGATCGAATATGCCGCGGAAATCGGACTGGAGCATTTTCTGGGGCTGACTTGCGATCCGGTGATGGGCTTGGTTCAAATTCCCTGCATCGAACGCAACGCGATCGCCGCGAATCGTTCGGTCGCCGCGGCGGAATACGCGCTTTATACGGACGGACAACACCGGGTATCCTTTGACGATGTTGTCAAAGCGATGCGCCAGACAGGGCACGATTTGCCGCCGTTATATAAAGAAACGGCTCAAGGCGGACTGGCAACGCTTTATAAATAAAAAAACGCTTGACTTAAAGTCAGGTTTAAGATGTAGCCTTTTAGAACAGAGATAAAAAAGGAGAAAAACCATGACGGAACCGCTGACTTTCAAATACGGTAAAAATTACTTTTTCCTGTTCTTCGGATTGGGTGAGATTCTTTTGTCTATGTTTCTGGTTCTGCCGTTGGCATTGTGTCCGTGTTGCTGGAAATGGAACTGGTTCGTGCAGTGGTGGTTTTTGTATGTGTTTCCCATTATTATGGGATTTATTTTGCTGCGCGGCGGGGTGGCCAATTTGTTTTTCTGGTTCGGCCACGTCCGCAAAAAGCCGTATCTGACGATTACGGACGATACCGTGGAAATCGACGATGAAACGGACATTAAAATCGCGGACATCGTTTCAATCGCGTATCACCGTTTTATGGGCTGTGAAATGTTGTGTCTGGAAATCAAAAACCCGCAGGATTACAAGCTGTCGTGGCGGTTTCGGGCGGACAAGATGTTTCATAAGATATATGACGCGTTCATCTGTCCCGATATGATTGCTTCCGATCAAAAAGCTGCTTGTCTGAAATGGTTTGAAAGCCGCTTTCCGAACTCAAACCGTGAAAGCGTTTGACAAATAAAGGCGGAAAAGCTATATTAAAGAATGACAATGTAGTTATGAAAAAGCAACGGGGGACAGTGCCGCTAACACTAATCCCCCGCATTTTTTACCAAGCCGATTTAGTCAGACTTAATAAGAAAATTACGACCAATAAAATCAGCCGTATGCTTTTTGACACTGTAGTTATGTTACTCACCTGCCTTTCAGACTGAAGACAGCCGATACCGTTTAAAAGCTTCAACGGCAGGGGAACTATAATCAATCGGATATAAAAATCAAATAAAAGACAGTCGGCGTTTATTCCCGACGGCCGAAAAGCTTTTCAATGTCTTTCAGTTTCAATTCGATATAGGTCGGGCGGCCGTGAATGCACTGGCCGGAATAGGGAACCGCTTCCATCTGACGCAGAAGCGCGTTCATTTCCGACACGTCCAGTTTCCTGCCCGCGCGCACGGAACCGTGACACGCCATCGTCGCGGCGATCTTTTTAATCCGTTCTTTTAAGGACAGGCTGTCTCCGAATTCGATCAGCGTGTCGGCGATGTCAATCATCAGTTGTTTCGCGTTGACTTCGCCCAAGTCGGCGGGTGTTGCGCGAATGACGACCGAACCGCCGCCGAACAGATCGAACAGCAATCCCGTTTTCTCCAAATTCTCTTTTTGCTTTATGACGGCATCGTGTTTGTCCGCGCTTAACTCGACGACTTCCGGCAGTAAAAGGTACTGCGCTGCCGCATCACCGTTTTCCATATTGTGCTTGATTTTTTCATACGTCAGCCGTTCATGGGCGGCATGCTGATCAACGATAACGATGCCGTCCCGTGTCTGCGAAACGATATACGTTTTATGCAGCTGCGCCCGTGCCAGACCCAACGGCGGGAAAGCGTCGGGATCTTCGACGGGGGCGGCGGAAACAACCTGTTCGATTTCTTCGGTCAGATCGGGAGCGACCGGTGCGGAAAAGGCTTCGTTCGCCCGAAACAGAGCGCGCGTTTCGTTCAGCGTTTGCGGGCGGTTGAAGCCGCCGTTCGGACGGTAGGACGGAAATTTCGGCATTGAAAAAGAGGAAGGCGCCGACACCGATTTTGAAAAGACAGGCTCGGAGACCGAAAAATCCAGAGCTTCCTGCGCCAAGGTTGAAGACGTGCGGTGTCCCGAACTCATCAAGGCCTGTCGGACGGCAGTTACGATCATACCGCGCACGGCCTGCACATTGCGGAAACGGACTTCGGCTTTCGCGGGGTGGACGTTGACGTCAACTTCTTCAGGGGGGATGTGCAGGAACAGAACGACGGCCGGAAAACGGTCGGCAGCCAATAATTCCTGATACGCTCCTTTTAATGCGCCCAGCAACACTTTATCGCGCACGGGGCGGTTATTCACAAAGAAATACTGGGCCGCGGCCGTCGCTTTGTTGAATGTCGGCAGGCCTGCAAAGCCCGTCAACTTGATTCCGTCGCGTTCGGCGTTGACGGGGACGGCGTTTTCAGCAAAATCATTGCCGATGATCTGCGCCACGCGCTTGATTTCTTCCGTCGGTGCGACGGGCTTGAAATCCAAACGCTTTTTCTTTTCGTCGGACAGCGTGAAAGCGACAGACGGAAACGCCAGAGCCAGCTTTTCGATCATATCTTGGATATAACCCGTTTCCGTTTGTGTCGTTTTTAAAAATTTCAAACGAGCGGGAACGGCATAGAACAAGTCGCGGACTTCGATGCGCGTGCCGACGGGGGCGGAAGCCGGTTCCAAATCATGTTTTTCGCCGCCTTCGATAAATAAAGACCATGCGGAATCCGCTTCCGGCGTGCGGGAAGTGATCGTCACTCTGGCAACGGAAGCAATCGAGGGCAGGGCTTCGCCGCGGAAGCCTAAAAAGCGGATGTCGAATAAATCGTCGGAAGGCAACTTTGATGTTGCAAACCGTTCGACGGCCAACGGTATTTCTTCCGACGTCATTCCTTTGCCGTTGTCAATAACGGTCAGGGAAGCCTTGCCGCCT
>JAFVEJ010000146.1 GCA_017476085.1 Alphaproteobacteria bacterium | reverse complement strand
TTTACGGTCGGGTGTCTGAATAAAGAAGACTTGACCGAAATGGCGAAGCAGGCTTACGGCGCTTTTTCGCATACGGCCGTTGCTCCTTTGAAGCAAATCGGGGACGGTTTGTGGGTGATGGAGCTGTTTTACGGGCCGACTCTGGCGTTTAAAGATTATGCTTTGCAAATTGTCGGCAGGATGTTTGATATCGTTTTAAAACGCGCGAATCGCCATATCACGATTTTGGGGGCGACCTCCGGAGATACGGGATCCGCCGCGATTGAAGCGTGCAAAGGGTGTTCGAATCTGGATATTTTCATCCTTCATCCCTATAATCGGGTGTCGGAAGTGCAGCGCCGCCAAATGACGACAACAATTGCGCCGAATGTTTATAATATTGCTTTGGAAGGAACATTTGACGATTGTCAGGCGATTGTTAAAATGCTGTTCGCCGATGAAGATTTCCGGAAAAAATATTGTTTGTCTGCGGTTAATTCGATCAACTGGGCCAGAATAATGGCGCAGATCGTGTACTATTTCCATGCCGCATTGGCTTTGGGGGCTCCGGATCGCAACATATCTTTTGCGGTGCCGACAGGAAACTTCGGCAATATTTTCGCGGGTTTTGCGGCCAAACAAATGGGGCTGCCGATTAAAAATCTGATTTTAGGATCGAATGAAAACGATATTCTGCCGCGCTTTTTGGAAACAGGCGTTATGGAAAAGCGCGAAGTCAAACCTTCGATCAGTCCGTCTATGGATATTCAGGTGTCGTCAAATTTTGAACGGCTGTTGTTTGAAATGTTGGAACGCAATGCGGCGGAAGTTTCCCGTTTGATGGAAATGTTCAAGTATGAAAAAACGTATCGGGTATCGGCGGAAACGCTAGACCGGATTCGCGCCGTTTTTTCGGGTCTGCGCTGCTCGGATGCCGATACGAAAGAACAAATCAGAAAAGTTTATATGGCGGCCGGCGAAATTGTGGATCCTCATTCGGCCATCGGATTTGCCGCAGCCGAAAAGTTTAAAGAAAAAGAAGTGCCGGTTGTTGTTTTGGCTACGGCGCATCCGGCAAAATTCCCCGTTCCCGTGCGGGAAGCAACCGGTATTGCTCCGGTACTGCCTTCCAGACTGTCGGATCTGATGACTCGTCGGGAAAACTTTACGGTTTTGCCGAACACAATAGATGCAATTAAATATTTTATCGAAACGGCGCAGAGAGAGGCTTAGAAAAAAATGGCAAGGAAAATGACTGTTCTGCCGAACGGCCTGCGTGTCGTTACGGATACAATGGATGAGCTTGATACGGTTGCTTTAGGTGTTTGGGTCGGTGTCGGAGCAATGTTTGAGCCGGCGGAAATCAACGGAATTTCTCATCTGTTGGAGCATATGGCCTTTAAAGGAACGACGACCCGGACTGCGCGGCAGATTGCGGAAGAAATCGAAAATGTCGGCGGATACATTAATGCCTGCACTTCGCGGGAAACGACCTCTTTTTATATCAAGGTGTTAAAAGAAGATATGCCGTTAGCAGTTGATATTTTGGCGGATATTCTTCAAAATTCGACTTTCGATCCGGAAGAGTTCGCTCGGGAGAAAACGGTTGTTTTGCAGGAAATAAGTCAGTCGAATGATACGCCGGACGACATTGTTTTCGATTATTTTCAGGAATGCGCTTTCCCGGATCAGCCCGTCGGCCGGCCTGTTC
>JAFVEJ010000145.1 GCA_017476085.1 Alphaproteobacteria bacterium | reverse complement strand
ATCGCTGCCGGTAATATCGGAAGGCAGCAAATCCGGCGTGAACTGAATACGTTGATCGTCTCCTTCAATCGCTTCGGATAACTTTTTGATGGCTTTTGTTTTTGCTAAACCGGGAGCGCCTTCTACCAACAAATGTCCGTCCGCCAACAAAGCGATCAACAGCTTATCCACCAGCGCCGTCTGTCCGACGATGCAGCTGTTCATATACTCTTTCAGCCGCATAAAACTGCGGCGGGCATTCGTCATTTCCGTTTTCGATTCGTTTTCGGTCAGCATAAAAAAACTCCTTTTTGCCTTTATAGCTGTTATAATGAGGCTATATTATATGATTCCATCGCCTTGGGACACTACAATTTATGGTCATACTGCCATTTTATCAATTTTTAATCGGCTTTGCTGAAAAAGATCAAACAAAATACGCTTTTTTAGCACAAAACGGCCATTTGGTCTCTGCCAATATTCCCGTTCGATATCCTTCGTATCATTCGGATTCCCGTACTCTTTACGGTATTTGGAACAAAAACGGCAAAGACGTGATCGGGCGGGCTCTTATCAACCCGGCTCCGATGGACTTTTCTCCGCTTTTCACTTTATCAAACAAACGGATTTCTTATACGGCAATTTCTCCCGATAATCTGAAAATCGCTTTTTTAGTCAAAGATCCGGTCTCGGCAGAAACACAGCTGCGCGTTATTGTTCATGAAGAATTCGGCTGGTTTCCGCTACCTTTTCTTCGCCTGCCCGCATCGGAAAGTTCTGTCTGTTTTTCCTCCTCCGACGTTTTGATATATACGGATCCGGCAGGATCGCTGAAAGCGATAAGATTAAGAAAACCCGTAAAAGTCGTTGAAGTTACTCCGTCGGGACGCATGCCCGCTTGCAGCGTTTCAAACAATGCCAAAGCATTTATTCAAAACGATAAAATATTTATTTTCAATAAAATACCAGATGAAATTGATGTAAAACATCCGCTTTGTTTATCCTTTTCAAAAAACGAAAAAGACCTTTTTTTCTCTGAAAACGGAACTTTATGCAAATACGATACGGAAACCCGACAAAAGCAGGCTATTTTTCAGGGGGCCTCCCCCATCGTTTTTATTGCGGAACTTTAATAAGAACGGCGATAAGATATCCATAACAGAGCGATTGACAAAAATATCTGAATCGACCCGCCTGTTACAACAAAGAAAAAAGGCTCCAGATAAACGGAAGCAAACGCGATTAAAAGGAAAAAATAATCGCCTTTCAGAAAGCCTCTCCCCTCAGAATCCCGCAGCAGAAAAGCAATCCCGGCATACAACAAACCATAATCCCCCAAAGACGTAAATGGAGATGCCAGACATATAGCTGCGCATAAATAAGCGTCCTGAACCGCTTGCGGACAGGAAGGCCTTAAAAACAGCTGAACCCCGAAATAAACAACAGCGAACAGCAACAGAATTTGCCAAATTAAAGCTCCGGTCAAAGACATTCCATTACAAGACAAAGCGGATGCAAAAGAAGCAAATCGGCATGGTGTCTCTGACAACAAAGTCCAGGCACCGGATAAAGCGGCCTTAAACGCGGCAGGCTGATACCTTATCCAACTAAGGATCAAAAGACTTAATCCCATTCCGATGCAAAATACCGCCGCTTTTTTCTGACGCCGGCATAAAAAAACAGCCGCGATAAAAATAAAAGCCACAGGTTCTACAATACACAAAGCCGCAAAGAATCCGGCCCATTTAGGATAATCTTCGGTCAACGTCAAAGCTAAAATCACCGCGGCAGCAATAAAGACGCCCCACCCTCCAGTAGAAAAACTGAGAAATGCCGCCGGAAACGCAAACATCAAAGGCACCGTTTTTTTCAACGGCAACAACGTATATAGTGCTGTTCCGAATAATAAAATCCCCCAAAAGCCCCATGTTTCAACAAAATCATTATAAGAAAGCTGTAAAAACGGAACCGATACAAATGCTTTCATCGGGGAAGCAAACGAATAAAAACGTCCGTTGACATGAACAATCTTATGTAAAAAAGAAGAAATTTTTTCAGACTGATAGGCTTCCGGCGCAGATACTTTTTGTTCCAGCAAACGAAACAAAGCATAATCTCCGGCCAGATTTTCTCCGACAATCTCAAAACCGTTTTTTTTCAAACGGGGCATTCCCTCCTCATCATAAAAAGAAGCCCGAATCAAAAAAGAATATCCGGTTAAAACAGCAAAAAACACAAGAAAGAAATATTGCAAAAATTTTTTTTCTGTTTGCATTTCGGCCTCTGTCGGAAAAAGATTACAGCACGATAATATGTGATTTATTCAGAAATGTAGAGTATTTTGTTCTTAAAAAAACAAAAAAGCCTCTGAATATCAGAGGCTTTTTTTTCCCAAAAACAATATTAACGACCGCGCTTAGCCGCAAACTGCTGCGCCTTAACAAACTTTGCCGCCAACGTTTGCTTTTTAACAGCTTCTTTGTTAAGAGCAATTCTCTTCATTTTAGAAGCTTTTGACTGCTTCACATGCGGTTTTTTCATTTCTTCGACACGCGGTGTAATCGTGTTCGGACGAGTCGGAATGCCATCCAAAGCTTTCGAATCGTCAATCCCTGTCAATTCCTTGCGAAATTCAAAGAACTTCTTCATCTGTTCCATTGTAAATTCGGAAACATTCAAATACTTGCCGCCGTTTAAAATCTCCGGATTATCTTGGAAATAATTGCCGTCCTTTGTCCACGCAATTTCCGCGATCGTCTTTTGCGCGGAAATAGAGGTTTCAAAAGTCATCGTTGTTCCCTTGCCATTGGCGATATCACGCAATTCCTGCTGCATCGGTTCCAACAGATAGCCTTCTTCATAGACGGACTTCGTTCCCAACTGGTCATACCATGCTTTAAATGTATCGGTCAGCAGATTGTTTCCCATCTGAGCGTCGTTTTTAATCAGCGCATCCGTAAAGCCTTTGGCTATTTCGGGATAATATTTATAAAATTCTTTTTTCGGCCCTTCATCGCCTAAACGGAACAATTCTTCGCAGGCGGAAGAAGCATAAGCCTGTGCGTCGGCTTCCATTGCGCGCATATAGATCAAATTCGTTTTAACGTCCCACTTTTCTTCACTCAAATCGGAAGCGCGCGAAAACTGGCCGGCGTGACGACATTCATGGCACATTGTGCCGATCAATTTGTCATCGGTAAAACGGGGATTTAAAGCGATTCTTTTGTTGACGGGATCCGCAAAACCGAAAGCGCGGTTTTCGCCTTTGATAAAGTTAAAGTGGTATCCGTTATCCGCAGCAATTTGCAGTGTTTCCAATCCCAGCTTGCTTTTAGCCAAACGGTTGATCATAGAAATCATACGCGGTCTGTCTTTTTTCGGGCAAGTGCTCAAATCAACATCAACAGCCGGCTTTTCATCAGGATAAACAACCGGTGTTTGAGATTGTTGAAAGGTTTCTTTAACGGACATTTTTCTCCCCCTAATACTGTATGAATTAATGGAAAAATAATAAAAAAGCGATCGTTTTTTGTCAATAATTTTCATTTATTTTTTCTAAAAATTCCTTAATTTTTATCATAAAAAAAACAAGCCTCTGAATTTTAACATTCAGAGGCTTTAAAAGGAAAACCATCCTCCTCGGACAGTTTAAAAATCTTTATGAAGCGGTTTCGGATTCGATCTCTTCCTTCAATTTCAATTTTTGACGCTTCAAGCTTGAAATTGTTGTTTCATCCGGCAACGGACGCGCCATCTCTTTTGCAATTTCTTCGTCCAAAGCTGCATGTTTTGCCCTTAACGCCTGCAAGTGAGTTGTTTCTTCCTTCATGCAATACCTCCACAGGATAGAATTTGAAACACTATTTTAGTATATCTCTTTTCAAAACTATTTGAAAGAAAATAAAAATCGGGAAAGAAAGGTTTCTTTCCCGATTCTGATAACGCTATGTTTATTCGCCGATATACATGCCTAATCCGCGTGCCGTTCTGACGAATACGCCGTTCGGATCAACTTTTGCCGTACCGACGGCAGCCACTTCATCCAGACTGACATCAGAAATAGAGCCGCTTTTGTAAACAACCATACGTTCGGATTTGCCCTGAGCCAGCACATCAACGGCATGAACGCCGAAGCAGGCCGCGGACAAACGATCGTGAGCAGCCGGAACACCACCGCGCTGAACATGACCCAACACCGTAACACGCGTCGAAAAACGCGGATCAACTTCGTTCAAACGAGCGCTTAAATACTGGCCGATTCCACCGTAACGCACACCGTCCACCTGGGCGACGGAAATGTTCTGACCGTCCGGAGTCTTGACGCCTTCGGCCACAACGACCAAAGCATGGTCACGGCCCTGTTCGCGAACCAAATGCAGCTTGCGGACGACACCTTCCAAAGTATAAGGAACTTCCGGAATCAAGCAAACATCCGCATTTCCGGCAATAGCGGAATACAGCGCGACATGACCGGCATCACGTCCCATCACTTCGCAGATCATCACACGGTGATGAGAAGAAGCCTT
>JAFVEJ010000144.1 GCA_017476085.1 Alphaproteobacteria bacterium | reverse complement strand
TAAGCCGTCGTCATAATCACCAGAATCCCGTCCGCCGCCGATTGATTCAAAACGTCCCAGAATTCGCGCCGGCTGATCGGATCGACGCCGTTCGTCGGTTCGTCCAGCAAGACCACCCGCGGCGAACGCAACAGGGAACACATCAGCCCCAGTTTTTTATACATTCCGCCGGACAGCTTTCCCGCGGGACGGTCTTTGAATTTATCCAGACGCGTACTTCCGTACAGCTTTTCGGCGCGTTCGGCATACGTTTTTTTATCGATCGCGTACATATCGGCGAAAAAACGCATATGCTCCTCAATCGACAAATCGGCGTAAAGGCTTTGCTTTTCGGGCATATAAGCGATTTCATCCCGAATATCTTCAAAAGCGAGCGGAGCGCCGTTTTCGTAATAGGTTACGGAACCGGAATCCTTGTTCAGCAGTTCCAGCATAATCCGCAACATCGTCGTTTTTCCGGAACCGGCGGGCCCGATCATACCGTGCAGACGCCCCGCGGCAAAATTCATCGAAACGTTGTCCAACGCCCGAATCTTTCCGAAACGGCGGGAAACGTTTTCGACCCTGACGGAAACCGGATTATTCAAAAGCGGTCTCCACGGTCATACCGGATTTCAGTGTCAGATCGTCGTTTTCAAAACGGACTTTGACACCGTACACCAGACGAGTGCGTTCGACGCGCGTCTGAACGTTCTTCGGCGTAAATTCGGCTTCTTCGTTGATTTTGATGATTTTCCCCTTGAACTGACGGCCGGGGAGTTCCGGCAAAGTCCCGATCACCTTATCCCCGATATGCAACGTGTGGACACGATCGTGTTCCACATAGAAATAAGCCCAGATGTTTTTCGTGTCCGCCATCGACACCAACGGCTGACCGGGGGAGACGAATTCGCCTTTTTCCTTGAATTTCGTCAGAATCGTTCCGGAAAGGGGCGCTTTGATTTCGCTCCATTCGATATGCAGATCGTTTTCGTTTTTCAGCCGTTCCGTCCTGTCGAACTGGTCTTCGGAGATATGCCCTTTTTCCTTCAGGCTTTTCGCGCGTTCAAAATCGTTGTTCAGCTGTTTGGACGCGACAGTGTAAATATCGTCATTCAGTTTGACGATAACATCGCCTTCTTTCAGCGCATCGCCCTCCTCATACGGAAAATCGAGAATATCCGTCGCCAGTTTGGAAGAAAGCGTTACTTTCGTAACCTCCAACGTTCCGGCGTAACGGAACTCTTTTTGCCCCAGAAAGTAAACCGCACCGCCCGCCGCCGCGCACAATAAAACAAGAAAAACGATTGCCGCTTTGCGTTTGGTTTTGGATTTTTTCACTTCCGTCATCGCATACTCCCTTTATTGATTGCAGGACGGAAAGTAGCGTATATCCTTTCGGTTGGCAACAACAAATCAGCGCCGGAAACAAAGTAATGGTTCAATCGTGACTGACCGCCAAATCCAAATGCCACCCCGTTTCCGGTATTGTTACAGAAAGAACATACGCTTCTTTCTTTACTTCACGGGGCGACAGGCCTCGTAAAATCATCGGCTGAACAATATCCTCCGGCAGAATTTTAATCAAAGACAGCGGCGTTTTATTTTCCCGCGCCCAATCGCTGTAATACAATCCGATCCAACGGTTGACGGTTGTCGGCGACACGCCCAGAATTTTCGCGATTTTCCGGCGCGACACGCCAACCGCATAGAAAATGACGGCCAAACGACGCAACTCCGTTTGCTTTCCCCGCACCGTTTCCCGCGTGAACTGATATCCGCACTTGCGGCATCTGTAGCGTTGTTTTCCGCGCGCAAACCCATATTTTTCGGCGTTTTTAGAGCCACATTTCAAACATTTCATTTTCAGGCCTCACCATTACATACAGCGCATATTTTAACAACAAAAGAAAAATCTTCAAGCCCGCGTTGTTCTTGCTTCACAAAATAAAACGCCTTACGATAACCGGAAAGGACAAGGAAGAAATCATGACTGAAACGAAAACACCTTTAATCATCGGCATCGGCGAATTGTTATGGGATATGCTGCCGACAGGAAAAGTCTGCGGCGGCGCGCCGGTCAATTTCGTTTATCACGCGACGAAACAGGGCGCACGGGGATACGCGATCAGCGCGATCGGAAACGACGCTTTGGGCGACGAACTGCTGAACGAACTGGATAAAAACGGCATCAAACATTGCCTTACCCGCTCGTCTTATCCGACCGGAACGGTGCAGGTAACGCTGAACAACGGCATTCCCTCTTACGACATCGTCGAAGGCGTCGCCTGGGATCATATACAAGTTTCCGACGAAGCGGCGAAACTGGTCCGGCAGGCGGACGCGATCACGTTCGGCACTTTGGCGATGAGGAATGAAGATTCGCGAAAGGCGATTGAAACTTTTCTGTCGTTTGCGACTCCTGACGCACTGAAATTTTTCGATATCAATTTAAGGGGGAAATATTACTCCCGCGATTTGATTCATTCTCTACTGACGACAGCGAACGCTTTTAAAATCAACGACGAGGAATTAAAGTTGTTGATTCCAATGCTCGCCCTGCCAAAACAAGAGGACGACGCCTGTCGGGAAATATTGCAACGTTATTCCCTGCGTTACGTCGTTTTAACGGCGGGGGACAAATACAGCGCGGTTTACACGCCGATGGAAAAATCTTTCCTGCCGACGCCGAAAGTCAAAGTGGTTGATACCGTGGGCGCGGGGGATTCCTTTTCCGGCGCGTTCGTTTACGGCATTTTGACAGGGAAATCCGTTCCCGAAGCTCACAAAAAAGCCGTTGAAACAGCTGCTTTTGTCGCGTCACGCGCCGGCGCGTGGGCATCCGTTTCCATAGAGTCTTTTTTCTTTACTTTTTTTCTGGCTAAAAATTTTATTTTCCTATACTCCTAACACATTATGAATACACAACAGCCGCAATTAGGAACGGATCCGATTTTAAAACTGCTGCTGATATTCGCTCCGCCGGCGATTATCGGATTGCTGATCAATGCGTCTTACAATCTGATCGACCGGATTTTTGTCGGAAACGGAATCGGCGCTTTGGGACTGGCGGCAATAACGGTCAGCTTCCCCAGTATGATTTTACAGCTGGCGTTAGGATTGTTGGTCGGTATCGGCGGCAGTGTCAATTTTGCCGTCAGTCTGGGACAGAACAAAATTCCCCGTGCCGAAAAAATCTTTACCAACGCGGTCATATTAATCGTGATATTCGCGCTTCTCTTTATTACCGTTCATCTTTTATTTTTAGAGCCGCTGCTTAAATTATACGGAGCAACCCCGACAATTATCCCATATGCCAAAACATATTTGAGCATTATTTCGCTCGGTTCAATATTTATGATGACAAATATGACGCTGAACAATTTTATCCGGGCAAGCGGTTTTCCCCGTTTTGCTATGTACACGCTGCTGATCGGCGCCGTCACAAACACAGTTTTGGACGCATTGTTTATCTTTGTTTTCAAGGCAGGCATTGTCGGCGCTGCCGCCGCTACCGTTATTGCTCAAGCGATTTCCTTTTTATGGGCGTCTTCCTTTTTTATTTCTTCCCGAGCCGTTTATCGTTTCCGAAAAAAATAAATAAAACTTTCGCCGAAAATCGTTTCAACAATTTGCTTTGTCGGAGCCGCGCCGTTTTTAATTCAAATCACCAACGGCTTTATGCAGACTTTAATCAACAAATCTTTAGTTCAATACGGCGGAGACATCGCTGTTTCCGCGATGGGAGCTACGCTTGCCGTTACAATTTTACTGTTTATGCCCGTCACGGGATTATGCGAAGGTATGCAGCCGGTCATCGGATTTAATTTAGGCGCGAAAAAATACGGCCGTATGTTGAAAATTTTTCGGTTGACTTTAATTATTTCGACGGCGTTTTTCATTTTCGGCTGGAGTGTGCTCCAACTGTTTTCCGTTAATATTATCCGTCTTTTCAACAATCAAGATCGGGAATTAATCGCGATCGGCGCCCGTTCTTTAAAATTGATCAGTCTGCTTTATCCGTTTATCGGTTTGCCGATTGCGACGACCTTTTTCCTTCAGGCTGTCAAACATCCGCACATAGCCGCTTTTTTAGCGGTCGGGCGTCAGTTGCTGTTTATCATTCCTTCTTTGCTGATTTTGCCGCGTTATTTCGGATTGGACGGTGTATTTTACGCTTTTCCGACGGCCGATTTTTTCGGTTTTTTAATAGCGTTTCCCGTTACCGTACAACAATTCAAAAAATACAAAAAACTTGAAAAAGAAACGGATATTCTTTTGCCTGCGGCAAAACCGGCCGCCGCATAATTTCAGCGCGATATTTTTTTTCGCAAGTTTTTTTCTGCGCATACGTTAAAGAATATAACGCGGCAAAAAGAAAGAACAAACCTTATTGACTATTTGGTTTCCGTGTAAGATAACATTAACTTTGAGCATATAAAAATGATAAAAGCAATGCGCAACAAAAAGATTTTCTTTTTGCCCTTCCAACGGAAAAGCAGAGAATGAAGAAACGTTTTTTGACTCTTTTATTTTTATCCTGTTTGCAGACATATTCCGTCTATGCGGATCCGTTTGATGTCGAAAAAGAAGTAAAACCCACGCCGAAAGCCTCTGTTTGTTCTGCAAGCCTTATTTCCGAAAAGCTACGTCTGGCGGATGTTGTTAATTTGGCTCTATGTCAAAATCCGCAAACTCAATCATTATATATGGGCGCATTGGCCGCCGCGGCAGAATACGGGCAAACAAAAGGGGATTATTTGCCGGAATTAAATTTTAATGCCGGAGTTAATCAATCGGATACAACCGTCATTCATAGACGCGATTCCAATTCCGCTTCGGCATCGGCCGGATTGAATTTAAGCTGGCTTTTATATGATTTCGGCGGACGGGAAGCATCAAACGAAGTCATTCGTCAATCCTTAAACGCGGCATTAGCCACACGATCCGATACGCTTCAGCGCCTGATTTTTGATACGGCGGAAACTTATTTTCAAGTTTTTGCCGCACAAGAGGAATATAAAAATTCCAACGCGACTTTGGCGGCAGCTCTTTCCGCATTTGAAGCCGCTTCAAAACGCTATGAATTGGGATTAGCCGCTTTATCGGATAAACTGCAAGCGGAAACATCCTATTCCGAAGCGCAGCTCAGCGTGACCAAAACAGAAGAAGCTCTCGCTCTGGCAAAAGGAAAACTGGCCGTCTTATTGAACTATGCGCCGGATCAGCCGTTGGAATTATCGGAAGAACACTACTCTTCGGATTATTTTATCATTCCGGACAGCATTGAAAACTTGTTTTCAACGGCTTTAAACAACCGTGCCGATATCGCCGCGAAAAAAGCCGCCATTAAACAAGCGGAATCAAAAATCGACGTTCAAAAAGCCCAAAATGCCCCAAGTTTAAGACTTTCGGCCGGACTGAACGGTCAGGATGAATTGACGCAAAACGGCCCGCGTTCTTATACCAGTTCCGTCGGCCTGACAATGACGGTTCCCTTGTTTACAGGTTTTAAGAATACTTATAAAATTTCTCAGGCCCGCTATCAGCTGGAACAAAGCAAAGCCGAGCTGAAACAGCTGGAAAACGATATCCGGCAGGAAGTCTGGACAACCTATCAAAATTTCAATACGGCCAAGAAAACATATGAAATTTCTTTAACGATGTTTGCTTCCGCCGATCAGAATGCCAATGTCGCCCTCGGCGCGTACAAAGCCGGCAAAGGCAGTATTTTAAACGTTTTGGATGCTCAATCCAAACTGGCTTCGGCCCGCTCGGTCAAAAGCACCTCTTTCTACGATCTGCTGATTGCAAAAATAAACATCATCCGCAAAATCGGATTGATTGATCCCTTTCAAACGAACAAAGGATTTTAACCCATGAAAAAAACGCTTGTTATTCTGATTATTTTAGGACTGGCCTGCGGCGGTTTTCTGTATTACAAACATCACGGGAAAAAATCCGAAATCGTTTATGATACGATAAAACCCGCCCGCGGATCATTAAAAGTTGACGTGACCGCGTCCGGCACGATTCAACCCGTGAACATTGTCAGCGTCGGAACACAAGTTTCCGGCATTATCGAAAAGGTTTTCGTTGATTATAACTCCGTCGTGAAAAAAGGTGAGCTGATTGCCCAGCTGGAAACGTTCACTTTGGAAGAAAACCTCAAAGAGGCACAAGCCGCCGTCACTGACGCGAAAGCAAAACTGGATTACGCCAAACTGAACGCCAAACGCAATAAAAAGCTGTTTGAACAAAACTATATCGCCCGCTATGAATGGGAAGAGGCCGAACTTAACGCGGTTAACGCTCAGGCGGCTTATGACAAAGCTGTCGCTCAACAAAAAAAGGCCAAGCGCAATTTAGGCTACGCGAATATTGTTTCGCCGGTCAACGGCATCATCGTTACCAAAAAAGTTGAAGAAGGACAAACCGTCGCTTCAAGTTTCCAAACGCCGGAACTGTTTACGATTGCGGAAGATTTGACAAAAATGCAGATCGAAGCCTCTATTTCCGAAGCCGATATCGGCCAAATCAAACCGGGACTGCCCGTCACCTTCACGGTTGATACGTTCCCCGCCGATACCTTTAAAGGAACGGTCAATCAGGTGCGCCTGCAGCCGACCGAAGATTCCAACGTCGTGATGTACACGGTTGTCATGACCATTTCAAACGACGATTTGCGCCTGCTGCCGGGAATGACGGCTTATGTAACGATTACCGTGGAAGAAAAACCGGATGTTTTAAAATTGCAGAATATGGCCTTCCAATTCCGCCCCGTCGTTGCCGGCGAAGTTTCCGGTAAAAAATCCAATGTGGAACGTCAAAAAATCATTCAGGAACGTAAATCCTTACAGCCCAACGAAGCCATGGTTTATGTTTTGAAAGACAAAAAACCTGTTTCCCGCAAAGTGAAAAAAGGCATTTCCAATTTGTTGGAAACGGAAATCGTCGAAGGGTTATCGGCAGACGACACCGTCATTCTTGAAGACCTGACCACCAAAGTCACCGTTAAGCGCGGAGGTCCTCCATGACCAAAAAAGTAATTGAAATCAAAGACGTCTGCAAAACCTATTTTATGGGCGGCGGCATGAAGCAAGACGTGTTGAAACACGTTGATTTATCCGTTGAAGAAGGGGAATTTGTCGCAATTATGGGGCCTTCCGGCGCCGGCAAATCGACTTTTATGAATGTACTGGGCTGTTTGGATCGCCCGACTTCCGGTCAGTATTTTTTGGGCGGCAAAGAAGTGTCTTCAATGAACGACAATGAACAGGCACATGTCCGCAACCGTATGATCGGCTTTGTGTTTCAGGGCTTTAATTTGCTGATGCGCAGAACGCTGACGGATAATGTCGCTCTGCCTATGATTTACGCAAACGACACAACCAAGGAAGAACGCCGCAAACGCGCCGTTGAAAAATTGGAACTGGTCGGTTTGAAAGGTTTCACGGATCGCTATCCCAATCAAATTTCCGGCGGTATGCAGCAACGTGTCGCCATCGCCCGCGCTTTGGTCAACTCTCCGGAAATGATTTTGGCAGACGAACCGACCGGCAATCTGGACAGCAAAACCAGCGATGAAATTATGCTTTTTTTGCAAAAGCTTAATCAAGAACAAGGCATCACGATCGTTCTGGTCACGCATGAACCGGATATCGCGCAATACGCCCGTCGCCTGGTGCGTATTGTTGACGGTATGATCGCGTATGACGGCGCCGTTAAAGATTATAAGGAGCCGGCTAAATGATCAAATCCGTTTTTTATGAAGCCTGCCTGTCTATGACGGGAAACAAACTTAGATCTTTTCTGACGACACTGGGCATCATCATCGGTGTCTGCGCGGTCGTGATGATGGTTGCCGCCGGTCAGACCGTCCAGAACATCATTCAGGAACGCTTTGTCGCTATGGGGTCAAACCTGCTGATCATTCGCTCCGAACGCCCGAAAGCAACCGTTAAAACCTCGGGGCCGACAACCTCAATTACCTTAGATGACGCCAACGCTTTAAAAACACTGCGGGGATTGGATGTCGTCGCTCCCGTATTAAGCGCCAATGCCCAAGCGATCAACGGTTCCAACAACTGGAGCGTTTCGATTATCGGCACAACACCGGATTATATGAAAACCGCCAACTGGGAAATTTCCAAAGGCCGCGGTCTGGATGAACAGGACATACGCCGCGGCACAACAAACGTTGTGATCGGAAACGAAGTTATGACGGAACTTTATCCGTATGAAGACCCGATCGGGAAAACAATTCGCATCGGCAATCAACCTTTCAACATCGTCGGCGTGTTAAAGGAAAAAGGTTCCAGCACGGGCGGCGCCAATCAAGACTCTTCCGTGATGATGCCGCTGCTGACGGTGCAGCGTCGCTTCAACCGTTATGCCAAACTGAACGCGCTGAACTATATAGCCGTCAAATTCTCGGAAAACGAAGATCTGAATATCGTAGAGCAGCGCATCACCCGTTTTTTGCGCGGACGTCATAAAATCAAAGACGAAGACCCGAACGACTTTCGCATTTTCAACGTCGCCGAATTTGTGGAAAACATTCGCTTAATCGGAACGGTGTTATCTATTTTGTTAATGGCGATCGCCTCTATTTCTCTGGTGGTCGGAGCGATCGGCATTGTCAATATGATGCTTGTGTCCGTTACGGAACGAACGCGGGAAATCGGCATTCGAAAAGCCTTGGGCGCGCCGAACAACTGGATTATGATGCAGTTTTTATTTGAAGCTGTTCTTATCTCGATGATCGGTGGCGTAATTGGTCTGGTTTTGGGAATAGGTCTGTCACAGGCCGGCGGATATTTCTATAAAGTTGCCGTACCGTTCAGTTTGTGGCCGGTTGTTCTTTCTTTTACGGTTGCTTTCTTTGTCGGCGTTGTTTCAGGTGTTTTTCCCGCTTACAAAGCAATGAAGCTTGATCCGATCGAAGCGTTGCGATACCAATAAAAAACCCCGCTCAAGCGGGGTTTTTTCTAAACGGCAGCAGATGCCTTTTTCTTCATTTCCCGATATTCGGCTATTCCCAGGCCGCCGTATAAAACCAAATAAAATCCGACCAAAGTCGAAACCGTAAAAATCCCTAAGACAGGAGAGCCTAAAATCCACAAACCGAATAAAATGCCCAATAATCCGGAACCCAGAACCCATTTCCCGGAAGGATCGCCCGCTGATCTGGCATCGACGCCGAAAGCAACCTGCATTACAGCAACGCACAAAATCCAAACAGCAAGGAAAACCGGCAAAGACGCGACCGTAACTCCCAGATTTAACATCAAAACGGCTCCGATTATAATATCCAGTATTCCCGTTACCAATAACCATCCCGACCGCAGCGAATAAAAATCCACCAACTACCCGACACCGCTGATCAGTAACATCACTCCCAGATAAATTGCAGCAGCCAATAAAGCCGTATCAGGAAAGATCCAAGCCAAAATTCCGGCAATAATCATAAAAATACTGGAAACAACTAATCCTTTTCGTATTTTTAAATCCTTTTTTATTTCAGCCATCGCACACTCCTTTGTTTTTTTCTAACATAGCAAAAAACAAAGAAACGACTTCCTGTTTTTCAGTTTATAACAATTTGGGGTTATTTATCTTTTTTGTCCTTTTGCGTTAGCTCGAAATTCGCGATTTTGGTCGTTTCATAATATGGCAATAAAACCAAAAGAATAGAAATTAACAGCAAACAGAGCCTTTGATCGCTTAATTCGACAACGTCAAACACGTCTGAAATAAAAAAACCGCCCTTACGGACGGTGTTTTTATTTTGGCGTTCCCAGGGGGATTGTTCGCTGCGCTCTCCGGTCCGGCCGGTCGCTCGGACGTTCCGTCCTGTGCGACGTTCGCCGTTGTCACGGCTCACCGAACCCCAATACGGGGCTTCTCTTCTCCCCTGTAAACTGAAATAAAAAAACCGCCCTTACGGACGGTGTTTTTATTTTGGCGTTCCCAGGGGGATTCGAACCCCCGTTACCGCCGTGAAAGGGCGATGTCCTAGGCCTCTAGACGATGGGAACATCATAAAGACG
>JAFVEJ010000143.1 GCA_017476085.1 Alphaproteobacteria bacterium | reverse complement strand
TTAAAGGATCAGCGTTACACTTTGGAAGAAATACGCCGGAAATTACAGGAAGAATAAAATGACCGAAAATACGAAAAAAGACGATTATAAAGAGCTGGAAAGCCGTTTTGATGAAATGGGACGACTGGGGTATATGTCCGCTTTGATCGGTTGGGATGCAAGAGTTTGCGCGCCGGAAAACGCGGCGGAAGAACAGGGCGAACAAATGGCGTATCTGTCAATGAGACAGCATGAGATTATTTCCCGTCCCGATTGGAAAGAAATGTTTGACCGTTTGGAAAAAAGAACGGATTTAAACGATTGGCAGCAGGCGAATGTCCGCGAAGCCAAACAAGAATGGATCAGGGAAACCGCTCTGCCGGAATCTCTTGTCGAGCAAAGCGCCAAAACTTCGAATGCCGGACAAAACGCGTGGATGAAAGCAAAAGAGGAAAGCGATTTTAAATCCTTTGCGCCGCATTTGCAGAAGCTGGTTGCGATTGCGCGGGAAACGGCGGCGGCAATCAGCGCCAAGACAGGACAAAAACCTTATGACGCCTTGTTGGATATGTATCAGCCGGGAATGACATCCGATAAACTGGATGTTTTGTTTAATGATCTGAAAGAATTTCTGCCTTCATTCATCAAAGAGGCTCAGGCCCAGCATAAAGAAGAGCCGAAGCCGTTGAAAGGCGGCTACCCGTTGGAAAAACAGACGGAGTTCGCCAAAAAGCTGATGCGGACAATGGGATTTGATTTCAATCGCGGCCGGATGGATATGTCGACTTCGGCTTTTCAAACAACGTGCGGCAAGGATGATATGCGCGTTGTCGGGCGGTATGATCTGGATAATCCGCTGCGTTCCGTATCAGCGGTAATGCATGAAACGGGACATGGAATGTATGAGCAGGGACTGCCGAAAGAATATATGTTGCAGCCTGTCGGCAAACCGCGCGGTATGGCTCTGCACGAAAGCCAGTCTTTGTTGATGCAGGGACCGGTGATGCAAAGCAGCGAATTTATCCGTTATCTGTCCAAGGAAATGAACGACTTTTATCAAACGGATGAATTTTCTTTTGAAAATTTGGAAAGCCGGATGCATACGGTGAATCCGTCTTTGATTCGCATTAATGCGGATGAAGTGACTTATCCGCTGCATGTGATTATGCGTTACGAGCTTGAAAAAGACCTGATCAACGGTGATCTGGAGGTTAAGGACTTGCCCAAGGCATGGAATGCCAAAATGAAAGAGTATTTGGGCGTCGAACCGAAAAACGATAGGGAAGGCTGTTTGCAGGACATTCATTGGGCGGCCGGTAATTTCGGCTATTTTCCGGATTATACCGTCGGCGCGATTGCGGCGGCTCAGTTCTTTGATGCGGCTAAAAAGCAAGTGCCTGAAATTCCTCAGCAGCTGGAAAAAGGCGATTTTTCGGGATCGAAAAAATGGCTGAATGAGAATGTCCATTCTCAGGCGTCTAAGCTGCCTTTTAATGAGTTGATCAAGCAGGCGACGGGCAAAGAATTATCGACGGAAGCTTTTAAAAACAGTTTGCGCGAACGTTATTTGGGCGGAAAAGAAAAGGCTGTTGTTCGGCAAGCCTCTGTTTTAAAAGCGAAGACGGCGAAAGAAAGATAGTCCTTTCGGGCAGGTTAGCCTAAAGACGGATGGGGAAGCCTCTTTATAGAGCTTATTATCTTATTTTGATAAAACTCTAATTTTAAGTAGGTCCTGATGTCTGTTGAAGAAAAGCATGTCGCCAAAAAGATGGCTAAAGCTTTGGCTTTTATGTGCTTGAACGATCATTTCAAACTGCCTTTGCACAGCGGACACAATCCCGTTTCCCATACGGGCGACTATACGGACGTTGTCGTTACGGATGCAAAAGGCCGGCAAATGGCTTGGAATCAGGCTTGTCGGGTGTCTTATCACGAGCGTGAAAAAATGATGGAAGATGTGGCCGACGGTATTTATGATTTTCTTTTGAATATCGAAACGGAAACGTATGCCAAACGGCTGGAGGACGCTTACCGCGCCAGTGTTCATTGGAAAAGTGCGGACGCTTTAACCGGCAGAAAAAAAAGACGCTGATTTTTTTTGTTTTCTTTAGGACGGATTCAGAGTAAAACTAAACATAATTGTTTAATCTGAGGCTTGTTCCTGAAATGAGAAACTCTGCCGGTTGCGGATTGTTGCCTGTCGGAATGACGGACAGACTGCCGCCTTTTGCTGATTATGAAACCGAGGCTGTCGCCATTATTACGGGCGTGCTTCAAAGCGCAGGCTATCAACGCGTTTCTCCGCCGTTGCTGGAGTATGAGGAAACGCTGCTTTCTGAAAAATATGGGAATTTATCAAATCAAACGTTTCGTGTAACGGACGTCGTTTCCGGTAAAATTATGGGCGTTCGGGCCGATATGACGCCGCAAATCGGCCGGATCGCCGTAACGCGGTTAAAACAGGACCCGCGTCCGCTTCGTTTGGCGTATGCGGGACAAGTCGTTCGTATGTTCCCGGCACAGCTTGATCCCGCGCGTCAGATTTTACAGGTCGGAGCGGAACTGATCGGCGCCGATTGCGCGAAAGCGGATGCCGAAATTATTCTTTTGGCGGCAGAGGCGTTGGAAAAAGTCGGGCTGCCGCATTTTGTTTTTGACTTGAATTTGCCGACATTGTTTCCGGCTTTGTGCGCTGCGTACGATATCAACAGGGATGATCGGGAAAAAATAATGCGGCTGCTGAATCAAAAAGATTTTTCTGCGGCGTTGAATCTGCTGGAATCAACGAATAAAAAAGCGCGCGAAAACAAAAAACTTTTTGCTTCTTTGTTTCAGGCTTTCGGGGATTGTGATCGTGTGTTGGATATTTTGCGGCCATTGTCTTTGCACTCGGAAGCGGCTGCGGAATGTTACCGTCTGACGGAAGTTGTCGCTTTGCTGAAAAAGGAAAAAAGCGCCTTGCCGCTGACGATAGATGTTTTTGAAAATCGCGGTTTTGAATATCATTGCGGAATCGGTTTTTCCGTTTTTTCAAAACAAAGCGGACAGGAATTGGGGCGCGGCGGGCGTTATTTTGCGGGCATTGAAGGAGAACAGTCGGAACCGGCCGTCGGGATAACGTTGTTTTTGGAAGATATTTTGCCTGTTTTGAAAAAAACGGACGAAAAGATGCGGATTTTTGTTCCTTTTGATGTTTCTTTTAAAGAAACGGCGGATCTGCGCGCAAAAGGATATGTGACCGTCTGCGGGCTGAAAGAAGGCGGACGGGAAGAGGCGCAGCGGCAAAAATGCGGCTGTATTTATACGGGCGGACAGATCGTTCCGCTTTAGTTTGGTTCATTTATGAAGGAGCTGAATATATGACCAATATCGTAATCATCGGCGCTCAATGGGGCGATGAAGGCAAAGGAAAAATCGTTGATCTGTTGAGCGAGCGCGCGGATGTCGTTGTTCGTTTCCAAGGCGGCAATAATGCCGGACACACTTTGGTTGTGGACGGCGTGACGTATAAACTTTCTCTGCTGCCTTCCGGAATTGTGCGCGGCAAACTGTCCGTTATCGGCAACGGCGTTGTCGTTGATCCGTGGGCTCTGCGCGATGAAATGAATCGCATTACTGATTTGGGAACGAAAATTTCTTCCGATGTATTGAAAATTTCCGATCAGGCAACGTTGATTTTGCCGCTGCACCGTGAGCTGGATCAAATGAGCGAAGCTGCTGCCGGCAAAGGCAAAATCGGAACAACCGGACGCGGAATAGGTCCTGCCTATCAGGATAAAGTCGCGCGCCGCGCCATTCGTGTCGGCGATTTGGCGGAAAAAGAATCATTGGAAGCCAAAGTCGATAATCTGCTTTTATTCCATAACGCTTTGCGCAAAGGATGGGGACAGCCGGAAGTCGATAAAGCAGATCTGATGAAAAAGTTGGATGAAATTGCCGGATTCATTTTGCCATACGCTGTTCCGGCCTGGAAAATTTTATCCGAACAGTTGAAAAACGGTAAAGCTTTGTTGTTTGAAGGGGCTCAGGCTACGATGCTGGACAATGATTTCGGCACTTATCCGTTTGTGACCTCTTCCAACACGATCGCCGGACAAGCGGCTGTCGGCTCCGGTGTCGGCATAAAGGAAATCGACAAGGTGATCGGTGTCGTCAAAGCTTATACGACACGCGTCGGCTCCGGTCCGTTTCCGACGGAATTGTTTGACGCGGACGGCGACCGCATCCGTGAAGTCGGCCGCGAATTCGGAACGGTGACGGGACGCCCGCGCCGCTGCGGTTGGTTTGATGCCGTTTTGGTGCGTCAGGCGATTTTAGTCAACGGTGTTCAGAATCTGGCTGTGATGAAGCTGGACATTTTGGATCAGTTCGACGAAATCAAAGTTTGTGTCGGATATGAATACAAAGGCAAAAAGTTGGATTATTATCCGATGCAGCTGAACGCTCAGGCCGAAGTCAAACCGATTTATGAAACATTGCCCGGATGGAAGAGTTCGACTTTCGGTATTCGGGAATACGATAAGTTGCCCGAAAACGCCAAGAAATATTTGGCGCGTTTGGAAGAATTGCTGAACGTTCAAATCGGTATGATTTCGACCAGTCCGGAACGTGAAGACACGATTATCCGCGTTGATCCGTATGAAAAGGAATAAAAAAACTTTTTATTTGACGTAAATCATGTAAAATATAGGGAAAAGGCAGAAAGCTTTTCCCTATATTTTTACCAGAAGGAACAAATGGCTGAAACGAACACAGAAACACAGCAGGATCAATCTTCCGCTTCTCTTGACTCGTATGTGACGAAAAAAGAGGTTTATTCGCTTGTCCGCGGGAAATATAAAGTTTATCCGGGATTGCCGCTGCCGTTGTTGGATATGCCGAATGCAAAGGCTTTTCAGGCGGAAGATGTGACAGCGCCGGATCATAAGATTTTTGCTTTGGTATGTAAACCGGAATTGCCGATCAGAAAAGATCACATCAAAGCGCGCAGCGGATTAAAAGTTGAAGGCCTGTTGCCGCTGATGGA
>JAFVEJ010000142.1 GCA_017476085.1 Alphaproteobacteria bacterium | reverse complement strand
TTATCGGCAAAAAAAGTGCGGACTTCTTCGGCGGAAACCTCTTTGTCGAATTTTTCCTTCGCCAGTTCTGCCGTCAAAGCGGAAGCCGTCTTCGTTCCGACATCGGCCATAATCAGCAGATCTTCAATATCGGTCAGCGTGTCTTTGTCGAGCTTTTTTTTCGTCAGCAGGTTTTCGATTCCCGAAACCAGCGGTGCCGCCGTACGCGACAATCCCTGTTTTATTCGTTCAAACCACCCTGCCATAATTTTACAAAACGCTCCCTGTAAAGATGCCGTTTTCAATTCCCGTTAATTTAACGGAAACAAAATCGCCCGCCGAAAAACCGTTTCCGACAAAAACCGGCAGATAGTGTTCACACAAACCCTTTCCGTCGGCTTCGTACAAGATTTCAACGGTTTGTCCTATTTTGCCCCGCATATAGTCAAAAAGCAAGCTTTCTCCGACATTTCTTAAAATCTTTGCGCGTTCCTTGCGTACGGGCACAGGAACCTGCGGCATTTTCGCAGCGGGTGTCCCCGGCCGCACTGAATACGGGAAAACGTGCAGATGCGTGATGTTTGCTTCTTTGACTAAATCCAGAGTGTTGTTGAACATTTGTTCCGTTTCCGTCGGAAAGCCGGTGATGAAATCCGCGCCAAACACAATGTCGGGACGAACGATTCGGAGCTTTCGACACAGGTTCAGAATGTCTTCGCGGGAATGGCGGCGCGCCATACGTTTCAGAATCATATCGTCGCCGGATTGGGCGGACAGATGTAAGTGCGGTTGTAACACGTCCGATTTGCCGAACAGTTCAATCAAATCGTCGTGAACGCATGCGGGGTCAAGCGAACCGAGCCGCACGCGCTTTATTCCCGACACATTCGTTAAAGACTCGACCAGTTTGGCAAAATCGGGATAATCCGTGATGTCAACGCCCGTCAGTCCGATTTCTTTATACCCTTGTTCGACCAGTTTTCCGGCGTGATGCAAAATCCTGTCCGCGGGAAGGAAAGAGCTTTTGCCTCTGGCTTGCGGGACGATGCAAAACGTGCAGTGATTGCTGCATCCTTGCTGAATCTGGATGAACGCGCGGCATCTTTCGTTGAAAAAGACGGGTTCCGGCGGCTCAAAATCAACGGGAGAGTCAATATCGGAAACAAGAATCTCCGGCTGTTCGGGGGCGAAGTTTTCCGCTTTGAATTTTTCGCGATTGCCCAAAACACGGTCAACTTCCGGCATTTGCGCGTAGATTTCGGGGTGGACTTGCGCCGCACAGCCCGTTACGACCAGAAAGGAATCGGGATTTTCACGTTTTAATTTGCGAATGCTTTGCCGGCATTGGCGTTCGGCTTCTCCCGTTACGGCGCAGGTGTTGACGATAATGATATTGTCCGGCAGGTTTTCCAATTCCCGCATGGCGGAAGATTCGTAAGTGTTTAAACGGCAGCCGAAAGTAACGATTTGAACGGGCATGACTTTAATCTTTATTGTTGAAACGCAGACAGAGTAGCAAAAAGAATCTCTAAATCAAAGACTAAGCTATAGAAAAATAAAGATTCCGTTTGACTCTTCGCGTATGAAAAGGTATAAACGCCTTACTCAATAAAGGTTTTAACAGCCTTATGCCTCCAAGGAGGTCCGTCTGCCGGTGAAGGTACGGCCACAGACGCCCTTTTTGTTTGTGTAGGGAATGCGGGGAAAAATGTTTGACACTCTGTCGGAAAAATT
>JAFVEJ010000141.1 GCA_017476085.1 Alphaproteobacteria bacterium | reverse complement strand
TTTACTTTAAAGAAAACGAAAAAAGCTCCCTGATCCGGAGCTTTTTCCGTTTATTTCGTCGGCAACCGCGCACAAGCCGCTTCTATTCTGTCCTGCAGCTCTTTAATAAATTCGCGTTTATCCAATCCTTTGGGCATCGGCGGCAAAAACTCGATTGTCAGCGTTCCCGGATTTTTGAAAAAAGCATTCTTCGGCCAAAAAACGCCCGTATTCAAAGCCACGGGGATCATCGGCACATCAAATTTTTCATACAAAAGTCCGACTCCCGGATTGTAACGAGTCGTCGCACCGGGCTTTGTTCTTGTTCCTTCCGGAAAGATAACGACGGGTCTTTTTTGAGCAAGGCGTTTTTCACTGCCCTGCAAAATAGAGCGCATCGCTTTCGTTCCCGAAGAACGATCGATCGGCACGCAGCCTGTCAGCTTTAAATTCCACCCGAACAGAGGAATATATTGCAATTCTTTTTTCAAAATATAAGCGGGCTTCGGCAGCAGCGCGTGAAAAGCAATCGTTTCCAATGCCGATTGATGTTTGGAAGCCACGATATAAGGCCCTTCTTCAGGCAGATTTTCTTTCCCTTTGACCTCACATTTAACGCCGGCCAGCCACCGCAGTCCGAACAACAGTAAAAATCCCCACAATCTGGCGTTCAGACAACATAAGCGCATTGAAAACGGACCGATTATTATACCGAATATGCAAATAATAAAAGTAACCGCAACATAATACACGTTAAACAAACAAGATCGTATCAATTTCATTGTTCACACACTGTTTCCGCATTAAAAGAATCATAAGTAAAAGGAAAGACGTGCTTGACAGTCACAATCAGAAACTTCATATATTCCGATGTGATCAAAGCAAAAGTCCCGGGCCATTTCCACCATTCGTCATGCTTGACCGTTTGAGGAAAGATCGGATGAGGAATAATTTTCATATTCGGCATCACATTTTTAAATTCCGATAAACTGCGCGGCATATGATAAGACGCGGTCACCAACCGAACGGATTGAAATCTGTTGCGTTCCAACCAATCTTTGCTTTCCAAAGCATTCTGCCGCGTATTGCATGCCACATGGCCAAGCGTGATTTTATCCGCCAACTGTTCCGGCAATTCATTAATCGTTTGCGCCAACAATACCCAATCGACTTTCTTATTTACGCCTGAAATCAACAATTTTTCGGCTTTTTCCTGTTTCAGCAAATCAACCGCAGCCGCTACGCGTTCCGTTCCGCCGGTTAAAACGATTAATGCTTCCGTAATCGTTGAAACATCTTTCGGCGCACGATTTGCCAATGAAGCAAACCAGATCAAACCGCCCGTCCAAAGAACCGCCGACAAAAACAAAAACGGTAAAATCCACTTGCGTATCATAGCATTCGCCTCAACGTTCTTTGAACGGTCCAATATGCGGTAAAAGTCGCCAATATAATCGCCAAAACGGGAACAAGACTTAAAAGCCCCCAGGACGCCGCATCAAATTTGGCTTCTGAAAGCAAACCTCCCTGCACTTCGCCGACAACAGAAGACAGCATAAAAATAATCGGTAAAATTCCCAAAAACCCCACAACAGCGCCAACTGACGCCAATATTGCCGTCCTTTGAGCGTATTGCCTGGAAATATAACCGTCATGCGCGCCGATTTGATGCAGCAGTTCGACAACAGGTTTGTGAACCGCCAAAGAAGAACACGTTACATAAATAACGATCACGGAAGTCGTCGCAATAACCAAGCTCAATAAAGCGGATCCCAAAAAATCCAACGTTCGGACCAAATTGATCAATTTTCCCAACCACAATTTATGCACGTCCAGCGAAGCATTCGGCGTATTTTTTGCCAAAAGCGCTTTCAATTTTTCCAAATCGACTTCCGCATCGGGAATCAATCGAACGTCTATTAAATGCGGCATCGGCAAATCTTCCAGCAAGAAAGATTCCCCCAACCACGGCTTCAACAAATTTTTCATCTGACTGTCCGTCAGAACATTAGCGGAGGCAACACCGGCCGTTTTCCGCAAAATATCAAGAACATCCTGCGTTTCCTGCTGCGTTTTCCGTTTATTGATGCGGCCGTTTTCTTCTATCGGAATAACCTGAACGGTCAAAGAACCGGAAATGGAGCGTGTCCATCGCGACAACATTGTGTTTAAAGATAATGTTCCTGCCGTCGTCAGCCCTGCAAAAAAGACCATCAGCATTACCATCCACGGCAGAAACCATGCCGATGTATCTCTGGCAAAAGGAATGTCGCTGGGATGATTAAACACGATCGGCCTCCGTTTTCAAATAAGACTGATCCGGTGAATATCCGACAGGATAAATCGTCAGACGCCCGTCAACCAAATGCATTCGCGGAAAAGGAAACGTTCTGATCAATCCTTCGTTGTGTGTTGCGATCACAACCGTTGTGCCGCGTTTATTCAGTTCTATAAACAACCGCATCAAACGGGCCGCCGATTTATCATCCATATTTCCCGTCGGCTCGTCCGCCAAAAGCAGCTGAGGACGATTAATAACCGCCCGGGCAATCGCAACGCTTTGTTTTTGTCCGCCGGACAAAGTCGGCGGTTTAGAATTTAAATGAGCGCCCAAACCGACCCACATCAATAATTCGGTTACGCGTTTTTGAATTTCGTCTTCGGGATATCCGGCAACGCGCAGCGGCAAAGCCGCATTATCAACCGCGGACAAATGATCCAACAATCGGAAATCCTGAAAAACAACGCCGATTCTGCGTCTGATTTCCGGCAAATCATCCCGAAAAATGTTTTGCACCGCCTTTCCGAACAACTTGATTACCCCGCGTGTCGGACTTTGCGCCAAATACAGTAAACTGAGCAAAGACGTTTTTCCCGCGCCGCTTTCCCCCGTCAGAAAATAAAAACCTCCCGTCGGCAAAGCGAAAGATATGCCTTTCAGCACTTCAGCGCCCTGGCCGTATCGCAAACCAACGTTATCAAATTCTACCACATACGGTTCTGCCACCGGTTTCTCCTGTTGTCAGCAGGCATATTTAAACACATTTAAAAGAATAAGTTAACATTTTATATGTAATTTTGCATTATACTACACTAAATTTTACAGGAAACAACTATGCTGATTACCTGTCCGAATTGCAACACGACTTACAATGTTCCGTCTATCGCGGAGCATCCGGATCAAAAAGTGCGATGCGTTAAATGCGGCCATATATGGGAACCCGCAGCGGAGATTCTTGACCCGCTTCTGATAGATTTAGCCTTGCACACAGACAAAAATCCGGAACAGGAACAGGACAAACCCATCCCTATTTTTCATGATTTTTTCAAAGAACCCGAAAAAGAAAAAACAACTTTTCTGAAATGGATCAGGCCCCTGTATTTTACCAGTTTGTTTTGTATCGCAGCCTCTGTCTATCTTTTTTTCTTCCAGTCACCGAAACGCGCTCCGGTAACACTGCAAACGCTTTCCTACGAGCTGACGCAAAAAGATTATAAAACATATCTGCTCCTTCGGACAGCAGCATTCAATAATACGGATCACGAAATTCAGCCTCAGGCCTTTACGGTTCATTTCACCGATGAAAATAATAAAACCTTAACAACGACAACATTGAACTCTCCCGTTGCCGTATTGCCGCCGCGCAGTGTCGAAGACGTTAATATCCAAATAGAACGCCCGCCGGCTCAAACGGCAAAAGTTATTTTGACGCTGAGCAAAATGAAGTTTCGCTAAAGCCACGGTGCCGGAACATTTAAAGCCAACATTTCTTCAACTGTCTGACGTTTTCGAACAACTGCAAAAGAGCCTTTATTTACTAAAACTTCTGCGCATAAAGGTCTGAAATTATAGTTGGATCCCATAGAAGAACCGTACGCTCCCGCCGTTTCCAGAACAACCAGATCGCCCGACTGCATTACAGGCAAGGCTCTGTTTTTTCCGAAAACGTCACTGCTTTCACAAATCGGACCGACGACATCATAAATCCGACTGTTTTCAGCTTCTTTTACCGCTTTTATGTTATGATAAGCATCGTAAATCGCCGGTCGAATCAAATCGTTCATTCCGGCATCCAACACCAAAAAGTCTTTTTCCTCCGTATGCTTAGCACGAACAACCCGAGACACCAAAACACCCGCCGGAGCGGATAAAAAACGCCCCGGTTCAAAAATAATCTCGCATCCCGAATTTCCTAATTTTTCAGCGATTACATCCATATATTCATCCGGCGTGCACGGAACATCGGTTTCCTGATACGTCACGCCCAAACCGCCGCCGACATCTATCGTTTGAATATTTATGCCTTCTTCTCTCAGAGTCCGAACAAAATCTGCCGCCAAATCAAACGCTTTTTCAAAAGGCTGCGTTTCCAACAAT
>JAFVEJ010000140.1 GCA_017476085.1 Alphaproteobacteria bacterium | reverse complement strand
CTGCGTCGTCCGCCCGGCCGTGAAGCTTATCCCGGCGACGTGTTCTATCTGCATTCCCGTTTGTTGGAGCGCGCAGCAAAACTGAATGAATCTCTGGGCAGCGGTTCTTTGACGGCTTTACCGGTAATTGAAACGCAGGCCGGCGACGTGTCTGCTTATATTCCGACAAACGTGATTTCCATTACGGACGGACAGATTTTCCTGGAAAGCGCTTTGTTCCATCAGGGCGTTCGTCCCGCGGTGAACGTCGGTATTTCCGTTTCCCGTGTGGGATCTTCGGCTCAGGTCAAGGCGATGAAACAGGTCGCGGGCTCCATTAAGCTGGAGCTGGCGCAATACCGTGAAATGGCGGCGTTTTCGCAATTTGCTTCGGATTTGGATCCGGCAACGCAAAAGTTGTTGAATCGCGGGTCGCGTCTGACCGAACTGTTGAAGCAAAAACAATATCATCCGATGCCGGTTGAAGAAGAAGTCGTTTCTATTTTTACCGGAATTCGCGGGTATCTGGATGAATTGCCTGTTGAGAAAATAGCTCGTTTCGAAACGGAAATGCTGGAACAGCTCAAAGCGAATCTTCCTTCTGTTTTGGAATCAATCCGTACGGAAAAGACGCTGACGCCTGATACGGAAGATGATCTGCGTTATTTCCTGGATGATTTTATCAAGAAGTTTTCTTAATTTTACGGGAATACGCCAATGGCAAATTTAAGAGAACTGCGCAATCGTATCGCATCCATCAAATCGACCCGGAAAATCACGTCGGCGATGAAAATGGTGGCGGCGTCGCGCTTGCGCCAATCGCAGGAAGCCATATCGGAGTCCGCTTATTTTGCGGCTTCTTTGGGGCGCATCGTTTTGCGTTTGATTAAAACGATCTCTTTCATGAGAGATGATGATCTTGCTAAAGGGAAGGAACCCCGTTATGAAATACCGCGTATGATCACGGGCGACGGTGAAGATATGCGCCATTTGGTAATTATTTTCGCTTCTTCCCGCGGACTGTGCGGCGGTTTTAACATGAATATTGTTAAAAAGGCGGCTCAATTTATCGAACATTTGCAGTCGCAAGGGCGCATAGTCCGTCTGATTTGCATCGGATCAAAAGTGACCGAACTGCTGCGGGAACAGTTCGGAAAACAGATCGTGGCGACTTTTAACGGTCGCGTCAGTGTGGCGGATCAGCTGGCTGATGCGGAAAATATAGCGATGCACTTGATTTCTATGTTTGAAAAAGGAACGATTGACGCTTGTTCCGTCGTTTACAATCATTTTCATTCGGCTATTTCGCAGGAAGTGCGCATCCGTCCGCTGGTGCCGATGCAGGCGGCGCATATTTTGCAGCCGTTTACAGGGGAAAATCCGTGGGGATTTTTGACCAATGACAATGAAGGCGGTACGATTCGTCTGCAGCGGCCTTCCCGTCATAAAAGCGGAACGCTGGGAAAAGGAAAAGGTATTGTCCGCGGTATGTCTCAAGGACGGGCAAAGGTTCATTCGCAATACAAAACAACTCAGGAACGGCGGCTTTTGAACGCTGAGGATGATTTTTCCAAAGGATTGGTTGAGACAAACCCGTTGGAATATGACTTTGAGCCGAATAATCCTGTGGAGTTGTTGAATACGATTGTTCCTGAAATTTTGACGGCGCTGATTTTCAGAACGTCTTTAGAATCTTCGGCTTCCGAAAACGGAGCCAGAATGACGGCAATGGACAATGCGACGAATAACGCGGCGGATATTATTGATGAATTGACGTTATTGTACAATCAGACTCGCCAGGCAATGATTACCAGCGAGTTGACGGAAATTATTTCAGGTGCGGAAGCACTTTAACTTAATCTAATTATAAGGACAGATAAGAATGGCTAAAAACAGTATCGGACGCATTGCACAGGTTATGGGCGCGGTTGTGGACGTCAAATTTGAAGATGAAAAAGATCTGCCGTCGATTCTTTCCGCATTGGAAACGAAGCTGGGCGATAAAACGCTGGTTTTGGAAGTGGCGCAGCAATTAGGCGAATCGATCGTTCGCTGTATCGCTATGGATTCAACGGACGGCTTGATGCGCGGTCAGGAAGTGACGGATACGGGGGCGCCGATTTCCGTTCCGGTCGGTCCAAAAACTTTAGGCCGCATTATGAATGTTTTGGGTCAGCCGGTGGATGAGCGCGGCCCGATCGAAGGCGTCAAGCTCAGTCCGATTCACCGTGATCCGCCGCCGTTTGTGGATCAGGCGACTTCCACGCAGATGCTGACGACCGGCATTAAAGTGATTGACTTGCTGGAACCGTATGCCCGAGGCGGAAAAATCGGTCTGTTCGGCGGCGCCGGCGTCGGCAAGACCGTTTTGATTATGGAATTGATTAATAACATTGCAAAAGGGCATGGCGGTTATTCCGTTTTTGCGGGTGTCGGCGAAAGAACGCGTGAAGGCAATGATTTGTACAATGAAATGATCGAATCCGGCGTTATCGACTTAAAAGGCGATAATTCCAAAGCGGCATTGGTGTACGGCCAGATGAACGAATCTCCGGGGGCTCGTGCGCGTGTGGCTTTGACCGGATTGACCGTCGCGGAATATTTCCGTGATGAAGAAGGTCAGGACGTGTTGTTGTTTATCGACAATATTTTCCGTTTTACGCAGGCCGGTTCGGAAATGTCCGCTTTGCTGGGACGCATCCCGTCCGCAGTGGGATATCAGCCGACTTTGGGAACGGATATGGGCGCGATGCAGGAACGCATTACGTCAACTAAAAAAGGTTCTATTACTTCCGTTCAGGCTGTGTATGTGCCGGCTGACGACTTGACCGACCCCGCGCCGGCGACGACATTCGCTCACTTGGATGCGACAACGGTATTAAGTCGTTCTATTTCCGAGCTGGGGATTTTCCCGGCGGTGGATCCGTTGGAATCAACCAGCCGTATTTTGGACCCGGCCGTTGTCGGTGAAGAACATTACACCGTTGCCCGCGAAGTGCAGCGTATTTTACAGCAGTATAAAGCATTGCAGGATATTATCGCGATTTTGGGTATGGATGAATTGAGCGAAGAAGATAAACTGGTCGTTTCCCGTGCGCGTAAGATTCAACGCTTCCTGTCTCAGCCCTTCCATGTGGCGGAAGTCTTTACGGGAATGCCCGGCCGTTATGTCGAATTGGCGGATACGATCAAAGGCTTTAAAGGCATTGTCGAAGGTCAATATGATCATCTGCCCGAACAAGCCTTCTTTATGGTCGGTACGATTGAGGAAGCGGAAGAAAAAGCTAAAAAGATGTCTGAAAACGTTCGTTTGAAAAAGGCTGAATAGTCTATGGCGGAACAAGAGTCAATCTTTGTTAAAATGCTGATTCCTCAGAAGCCCTTATCGGTTAAAGAGGTGTTCAGTGTTGAAATTCCTGCGGCGGAAGGGCCTTATTTGGTTTTGCCCAGGCGAGCGCCCGCGATGAAGTTGTTAAAAGCGGGGGTCGTTGTTTTAAAAGATGCAGATCAGGGGAAAACTGAAAAGTTCTTTGTTTCTGCCGGAATTGCAAAGATTAGAGACAATGCCTGCACGATTTTATCCCATAACATTCAAAATATTGAAGATGTAAAGCTGGATGAAATCAGAAAAGAATTGGACATCTATTCGGAAAAAGAAAAAAAAGAAATTCATCTGGATGAAATTGATCGTCAAAGAATCGCTTTTCTTCAGATGATTGTAGGGTATTTTGCAAAGTGAACCGTTTAATAAAGCAGAGTGCGATGAAAAACGGGATTCTCTTTTGGATTGGAGAGAAGCCCGGGAGAAACGCGTTTTTAAATTAAAAATTCTGCGCTGTTGTAAAGAAACGTGGAAACTGGCCGTTCCTGTCGTTATTGCTCGATTGGGAACGGTAGGAATGGCTTTGGTCGATACGATCGTTGTCGGCCGCTACAGTACGCAGGATCTGGCTTTTCAAAGTATTGCCGGCACTGTGCATACACTGTTTTTATCTGTTGCGATGGGATTATTGCAAGGCACAATCGTTTTAACCGCCAATGCTTTCGGGCGGGGGCGATATCGCGAATGCGGACTTGTGCTGCGGCGGTCTATTCCTTACAGTTTGTTCATCGGTTTTTTGTTTATGGTTATTTGCCTGCCGTCCCGGTTTGTTATGGATTTATTGGGACAACAGCCCGATGTGGCGGAAGGCAGTGCTAAAGTGCTTTCCGTTTATGCTTTGGGAATGCCTTTTGCAATGCTGTTTTTTGTAATGTCTTCTTTTTTGGAAGGAACTAAAAGACCATTGCCCGGAATGATAATGATTCTGTTGGCCAATATTATTAATATTTTTGG
>JAFVEJ010000010.1 GCA_017476085.1 Alphaproteobacteria bacterium | reverse complement strand
GGCGTTAACCTGTGGGGCAGAGCGAAAAGCCCCGTCAACCGCCGTGAATACGGCCCCGGTCAGCATGGTCAGCACAAAGGCAAGCCGACAGACTACGGTACCCAATTGTTAGCCAAGCAAAAATTAAAAGGATACTACGGCAACGTTTCCGAAAAGCAGTTGCGTAAATATTATGCCGAAGCGATTCGTCGTTCCGGTGATACGTCCGAACATTTGATCGGTCTGCTGGAAAGCCGTTTGGACGCCATTGTTTACCGTATGAAATTTGTTCCCAGCGTTTTTGCCGCCCGCCAGTTTGTGAACCATGGTCACATTTTGGTCAACGGAAAACGCGTCAACATTCCTTCTTATCAAGTCAAAGAAGGCGATGAAATTTCCATTCGCGAAAAATCCCGTCAGCTGGCGATCGTTTTGGAAGCCGAAGCTTCGACGGAACGCGAAGTCCCCGAATATATGGAAGTCGATCATAAAGCCGGAAAGGGAACTTTTCTGCATGTGCCCAAGCTGGCGGATGTTCCTTACCCCGTCCAGATGGAGCCGAATTTGGTCGTCGAATTCTACTCCCGTTAATTGGGAATCTCTTTTATCAAAAGCCCTCTTTTCCAGAGGGCTTTTTTTATTTCCCCTTTCCTTTTCAAAATTTGGCACACCTATTGCATTTATCAAAACGAGTTTAATTTTGAACAAGGAATGCTGTTATGGATTTATCGGTTTTCAATTTGCTGATGAGCACAAATCCGAACGCTGCCGCGGAAAACTTATTTCCAAGCGCGGTTCAGAACAGCGCTCCCGTTGATTCCGTCGATTCTTCAATAAAAACGGGAGAAGCATTCCTGCAGGCGCTGGATCAAGTCGGAACAGGAAAAACGGAAAAGAATGCCGACATTTTATATAATACGCTCAGCGCACGGGCAGACGCCGCCTCTTCTTTGAAAGATTTGAAAAAAGGCAATGCTGTTCCGGAAAATGTCAAAATTGTTAAATTGCACATCAAACGCACCAGAGCCAGCCAAACTTTAAGAAAGCTGGATGAAGAAAAAGCGACGCCTGCTTCCGCGGCGCCCCAAAGCGGGAAAAAGATTCCCACACGGGAAAATATCGCCGCCGCACAAGAAGTCACGCCAATCCCGCAAGAACAGATTGACTTACAGGATGTTTCTTCCGCAGTCGTTCCCCAAACTTTTTCTTCTTCAGATTTTTTCATTGAACAGCCGGAAACTCCTTTTGTTTCAACCGATGAAATAACTGCGGCCGACATTCTGATCAATTCTGCCATTCAAGCAACTCTGATGCCGTCGCCGCAAACACCGCAAACAACCGTTACAGAACAAGCGCCGGAAGCACACTCTTTATCCGCAGCGTTTTTGCCGCAAAAAGAAACGGTTTCCGATCCTGTTCGTTCGCAAACCGTTTTGCCCGATCAAAAACCGGAAATTCAGACAGAAACACAAACAGAGCCACAAAAAACACCGGTTTTTGCCGCTGTTGAAACACCTGTTCAAAAACAGGACAAGTTTACTTTTGCACCGGATCGGGAAAATATTGCCTCTGTCTCGAACAAACGGCCGGAAGAACATGCAAAAACGGCGGAAATAAAGCAGCCTGAAGAAATTCAGAATGTCTTATCCGTCAAACCGAACGATCATAAGGCCGTTAAAGCGGCAGAAACACAAACAAAAGCAACGCCGGAAACAGCCGCCGTTCCCCGTTCGGCTTCCGTTGACACGGTAAATGTTGAAGAAATTCAATCTGTTGATAAAGATTATTCTTCTCATCAAGCGCACAGACAAGCGGAACAATTAGCGCATGAGCTGCCCGCGCAAACAAACATCGCGATCACGGTTCAAACACAAACGCCCGTCGTTCAAGAATTGACTTTACCGCACAACGCTTCCCCGCGTTCTTCCTCTGTCAGAAAAGCGAAAGAGGCAGATACGGAACCAAAGGACTTAACAATTGAGAAAAAAGAAGATCAAATTTCCCCGGTTTCCGCAAAAGAATTAACGCTTCATTCCGGAAAAACGGAACATTTGCGTCCTTCCGCCCAGGAAATAACGCAAGAAAATCAACCAAACGTTCTGGCTGCTGCCTTGCCCGTTCAAAACAAAGTCCTGTCCGATTCTTCCCCGCTTCAACAGGCAGACGGACAAACAGTGGAAATCAGCAGTCCGTCTGTTTCAACAACTCCGACAGCAGCATTTTCCGTCGGTCACGAACTTAAAGGCAAAGCCGTATCCGGCTCCGTTCCCGTTCAAAAGAACATCCCGGTCAACGAATTGGTCGATCAAATCAAAGTCAATATCAAAAAGGCGTTAAAAGACGGATTGGACAAGATCGACATCGTTTTGAAACCCAAAGAACTGGGCACGATCAAGATTCATCTGGAAATCGGCAAAGACGGTTCAATGAAAGCGATTTTAAGCACGGCGCGGGCTGAAACGCTCGACCTGCTGCAGTCGGATTTAGGCGCGTTGAAACAAGCTCTGGCCGACAGCGGATTTGACCTGAATGATCAGTCTTTCAGTTTCAACTATCGCGGCGAACGCTACAACGACGAACACAGACAGCCGCATTCGCAAAACCGTTTCATCGCGGAAGAATCGGCTGACGAAACGGCAGAAACCGCAGGCACATTAAGCATTTCAGGGCGTTACGCTCTGAATATCAGAGTATAAGGGAGGAAACGTCATGACTACATCGGTAAGCGGAATAGACGTTTTAAACAAAGCCGTCAGCTCGGGAAAAGATTCCGGCAGCTCGAAAACGCAGCTGTTCGACGATATGGAAGCATTCCTCTTTTTGCTGACTCAGCAATTAAAATACCAGGACCCTTTGGATCCTATGGATACCAGCGAATACACCAACCAACTGGTCCAATACGCTCAGGTCGAACAAAGCATCCAATCCAACACTTATTTGGAAAGGATCGTGGCGCAAAACGTCAATGCCGTTGCGACTCAGGCGGTCAGCTATATGGATCAGTACATACAAGCCCTCGGCAGCGGACTGCCGCTGCAGAACGGAAGCGCTAAATTTTCCTATGTGTTGGGAGCCGACGCCTCTTCATGCGTCGTCGCCATCAAAGACGCGTCAGGAAACTTTGTGAAAAGCTTTACCGGTGTCGAACAGTCCGCGGGACGTCATGAAATGACATGGGACGGCAAAGACAATTACGGCAATCAGCTGGAAGACGGAGCTTACACACTTGTCGTAACGGCTCTGGATTCCACAGGTTCCTCTGTTGAAGTGCAGACGACCGTTTTCGGAAAAGTCACCGGTGTGGCTTATGACGGTGACAGCGTCGCCATCGGTATGGGCGGCATCGCCGTTGATATGAACAGCGTTCTGGCCATCCACAGCAAAGATGATGTTGTTTCCGCTTCGAACAACGCTTCTGAAACAGAAGAGGGAACACAAACGGTTTAATACAAGCCGATCAGAAAATTCGGCATAAAACGGCGCTTCTTTATACAGAAACGTAAAAAGAAGGCCAAAAGAAAAAAGGAGAATGACAATGAGTTTATTCGGTGCATTAAGAACCGGCGTTTCGGGTTTAAGCGCGCAATCGTCTGCCATGAGCATCATTTCAGACAACATTGCCAACGTGAATACGATCGGTTATAAAGCCAATTCGGCCAGCTTTTCGACGTTAGTAACAAAGCAGGTCTCTTCGACACGCTATTCCAGCGGCGGCGTTTACTGCCGTACGCGTGCCGGCGTTGATATTCAGGGATTGCTCAGCAGTACGACCATTTCGACCGACCTGGGTATTTCCGGATCAGGATTTTTCGTTACGACTCAAACTTCAAAGCCGGATGTTGACGACTTGTGGAGCTATACCCGCGTCGGCAATTTCAGCGTCGATCAGGACGGCTATTTGAAAAACGACAACGGTTTTTATCTGCAGGCCTGGCCTTTGCAAGCTTTCGACGGCGAAGAAAATGCTTCGTTGGTTCAAATCGGCAACAATATGTATATGAAAGCCTATACGGACGATGCAGGAACAACCGTCTATATCAATGACAACATCATTGATGCCAACAATCTCAAAGCAGTCAATCTGAATACGATCGGCGGTACGGCTCAGGAAACGCAAAACATTTCTTTCGGCGCCAATTTGCCGGCCGACGCTCCCGTGTTTGATCCGACGGCTCCGGAAAAAGGCGGCCGTTACAGCTCTGCCGTTTTGGTTTACGACTCATTGGGCAATTCTCATAACGCAACGCTGACCTTTACCAAAACGGATACGGGGACGTGGTCTTTGGATGTCGGTATGCCGTCCGGCGCCGCAACATTAGTGACATACAGCTCCAGCGAAGTGACAAACGACGCCGATCAGGATGTTTATTCGGCACGCGCTCAGTTGGAATTCACCTCGATTCCGACCAATCACTCCTATGTCGCCATGGAAACAAACGGCAAAAACTATGTGTTTGAATTTACGAAAGACGGGACGACTTCCTATTCCCCGGCCGCAAATGAAACCGTCATTGCCGTTGATTTAAGCGCCGGGATTGTCACGACCGCCGACGCTGTCGAAAAACTCAACGACGCCATTCAAGCCACGATGCCCAGCGCCGGCCGTTTCTCCGTCGGTTCAAACGGAACGACGATTGAAGTCGAACAATCCACCGCCGGCGCCGCCGTTAAATTCAAAGTCGGAACAAAAGCCTGCATTCAATCAGCCGCAAATCCCGATCCCGAAACGGGAATTTCCTCCGGTGAATTTGAGTTGCCGGAAATCGACTGGGATATCAAAAACGTTGCCCGTCTGGAATTCAGCAGC
>JAFVEJ010000139.1 GCA_017476085.1 Alphaproteobacteria bacterium | reverse complement strand
TCGCGATCCGTCCTGCGGAAGCCTTGCCGATCGGCAAAGTCGAGCATAACGCGGATAAAATGCGCGCCGTTCATGCGATCGGATATCAAACCGGACAAAAATACGCCGAACGGGTCAAAGACTTTTTAAACGGATAATCATTCAAAAGAATAGCCGCCGAAAGAAATTTTCGTCACAAAAAACTGCCGGCATTTAATTGCTATCAGTGCTCCGCCGTATTCTTTGGCTTTGTGAAGTTCCCCGGGCGTTACGGCCGTATCCATTTCAAAATCGGCGTATTTTCCTGTCCCCTTCCAGTCGATCAGATAGCCTTCAATATAAACGGGCTCGCCGATTTTAACGATTTTAAGCGCGCGCAAAATATTTTCAGATGCCGGAATGGTATGATTGTTGATGACTTCATTATTATTAAAAACAGCATTTCTCCATTTCGTCACCAGCATTCTGTATTCATGGGAAAATGCAAGCTTGCGCCAATTATCTTCCGCTGCCGTTGCTCCATGAATAACGGATACGTCGACGAGTGCCACTCCGTCATATAAATAATGAGTGATATTCATTGCGGCACGATACCACGCTCCGATTAAATGATACCAATCAATATAAACGATCCGACCGACAACCGAATGTTTTTTCCGAATCATATAACGGATCTTATAACCGTTAACCGTTGTTTCCTGCCAATCCTGTCCCGTTATATCTTCAAACGTTTCCACCATTTGTTCCGGTAGCGGTTCCGCCGGTTTGCCGTACAAATGCTGATAAACCGGCCGCCGAAGTCCGTAAATCCAAACAGCATAAAGCAAAATAATTGCCAACCAAAAGCTTTTCGTCTGCCAAACCGGCGGTTTGATTTCGCGAATTTGTTTGACATAGTTCTTATTTTTCAACCGGATACGAGGCATTCTGTTTCCGCCAGCTTTTACAACAATCGGAAACATTTTAGCATAAAAAATTCAATTCGGTATGATTATTGCTTTTGACGTATCAAGAGGAATAAAAGCGGTACTTTCTTTGTCGTTTACATAAAGGAAATACTTATCGGGTTTGATTGTAACTATAGCTCCCGATATTTTCTCTCCAAATGCGTCAATTTGATTCACATCAAGAAAGGTTTCTTCCAACGGTATCCAACCATTACTTTGATATACTATGTTTCCTATAGCTTGAAACGTATATCCTTCTTGTTTGAAAAAGCCCCATATCGGTTTTCCGTCTTTAGGAAAAACATCTGCTAAATAATAACCATCCCATTCGCCATCTTTCGCGGGATGAAACTTTTCTATAATTTTAGCATCAAAAGAAGGCTTCTCCCTCAGAATAATAGGATTTGATTTTATATAACAAGGAGCCCCTAAAAGTACACATGGAAAATTTTCAGCCTGACATGGAAAAGCAAAAAGACAGAATATCAACAGAAACAGCGATCTCATTTTCTTTTCCTTTTTATATTTTGATGTTCTTTTCTGATTTTTGCCGCTTCAAGCTCCATTTGATATTGAAGAAGAGCGGCTTTATACAGATCCATCGCTTGTTGAAATCCTGTATTTCCTACAAAATCATTATAAAAGCTCACTTCCAATGCATTTTTTCCTCTTGTTTCCCTTTCTCTTCTTTCTAAAATGTCTTCAACACGCTGACGGGCTTCTTCAACACGTTCTTTCGCTTCACATAGAGCTTCGTCTTCATCATCTTCAAATTCTTCCGCATATAACGGTGTGGAAAAAATCAAAAGAGTCATTATTGTTGCAAATATTTTTTTCATTTTTGAAATCCTATTCCATTGCATGGTGACATTCAGGGCAATCGGCAAATGTATCGCGCATAATATCCTGCACAAGTTCGTGAAAAGCAGAATATGAAATCGGCAAATCGCCCGAGCAATCTTTTTTATATGCACTTGTTACCCTGGCATACATTTCTCTTTCATCAAGTCCGCAATCTATCAATATGTTCTCGTGTATCGGACAGGTTTCTATCGCTCCGATTTTGAAAAGATAATTTTTCACATCTTCATAACATATCCCGTCCGGCATAAAATCTTTTGTTCTGCTCATAACGTCTTCCCTTTTCAAAATATCCTAATTTGGGATATTCTAAAACGGGATTTTATCCTTTGTCAAACGTAAAGGATAAAGCCTATGACAAAGTCCGTTTTTACAGACCGCTACCGGTTATTTTTGCAACTGTTAATTCAAGAGCGCAAAGACAAAGAAATAACGCAAATACAGTTGGCAGAAAAGCTTCAAAAGCCGCAATCGTATGTGTCAAAGTATGAAAACGGCGAACGGCGACTAGATGTTGTCGAGTTTTTAGATATTGCCGATTGTTTAGGTATCGAACCGTCGGAATTTATTAAAAAGATTAGTCTTTAATTATAATTCTTTTAAATTGCTTCGTCTTTGGCGGGACTCGCAATGACGAGAAAGCCTCCGGCGGTTTCCCGCCGAAGGCTTTTCTTTGGTTTACAATCGCGATCAAGCGTTACGGACAGCCGCCTGAGCCGCAGCCAAACGCGCGATAGGCACGCGGAACGGCGAGCAGGAGACGTACGTCAAGCCGACGCGATGGCAGAAATCGATCGTTGCCGGATCGCCGCCGTGTTCGCCGCAAATGCCCAACTTGATGTTCGGGCGGGTCTTGCGGCCCTTTTCGACAGCCATCTGAACCAACTGACCAACGCCTTCTTCGTCGATGGACTTGAACGGATCCTTGGCGAAGATGCCTTTGGCTACGTAATTCGGCAGGAAGGATCCCGCGTCATCACGGCTCATACCCAAAGTCGTCTGTGTCAGGTCGTTCGTACCGAAGCTGAAGAATTCGGCC
>JAFVEJ010000138.1 GCA_017476085.1 Alphaproteobacteria bacterium | reverse complement strand
GATTATCCAAAGAACCCGACTGCAGCATATTCTTAACCGCCGTCTGAATTGCTCTTTTGAAATCGGATTGAGTAATATCAACCTTCTTTTCGGGTTGTTTTTCTTCCTTGACGACGGCGACTGTTTCCGTCTTGATTTCAACTGTCGGCTGAACTTCATTTTTCTGAGAAACGCAACCGGATATAGCTCCCGCAAGCAGACACAGTATAAAAATATTTTTATTTCTCATTTTTTTCCTCTTTAATAAATTTTTTTATACTGTTTTTCAACGCCGCCGAATCACAATCGAATTTTCTTTTTTCTCTTCCTGTCGGCTTTCCGCTGACGGTTCTTCTTCCGGAATTAAAGAAGGCTGAGGCTGCAAAACGGCAGAGACTCCTGCTGTTGTTTTTGAAGACGTTTGAGTTCCGTCTTTGCGAATAATTGTTCTCTGGCGTTCCCGTTCTTCGGCCTCTTTTTTGGCTTTTTCTGCCGCAGCGGCAGCTTCAGCCGCTTTTTTTGCTTCTTCTTCCGCTTTTTTCTTCAGTTCTTCGGCTTCTTGTTTTGCTTTTTCTTCCGCAGCAATTTTCATCTTTTTCTGTTCTATGGCGTTCGTTATTTTCTGACGAGCGGACGCGGCGGCATCTAATTCTGCCTGTGCCTGTCCCAACAATACCGTCAAATCTTCCAATCCCAAATTCTCTTTTTCCGATTTGCTCTGAATATCCTTTATATTTTTGAGTCGATTTTTTATTTCATCGACATTTTCGGAAATATCCGCCAGATCCGTATTAGCTGCCTGCTCTTTGGTTACTGCAAGCAACATATCGTTGGATTGTTTCACCACATCAAACAAAAAGCCTTTGGTTCCGACAATCATTGCCATATTATAATTGGAGTCAAATTCACCTTCTTTGTCAAAATAATCATTTTTAATTTTTTGCTCCAGCGCATCAAGCATTGCATCTGAAATGCCGCCGTCAACCAAACTTTTTGTTTTTTGGACAGATTGACTGAGAGTTGTTAAAATCTTTTCTGCATTTTCCAAAGGAAGCAAGTTCTTATGAACCAGATACACTTTTTCGGACATAGAACGAACTGCCGACGCTTTTTTAGTTATTTCCGCAGTTGCCAGCGTCAGGCGTTCATCCATCCGATTAAGACGATCCAACTGTTGGCGTCGAATTTTTTCTTTTCCTTCTTTTTCCTTTTGAATTTGCTTCTGCCGCTCTTGAAGAGCACGCGTCTTCTGTTGATTTTTCAAGTTTATTACGGTGCCGGCAACATCCTTAATATTTTGCGATAAAACAGCAGGCTGATCTTCCGCCTTTTTGACGGACAAAGAAATATCGGGAACGGACGGCATGCCTGATGAAAAAGAAACCCCGGCTGACAAAGTTCGTCCAAGATAATTATACTCAAAAAACGGCGAAGCATTCTTTGCGCCGTTATAAAAGAATGTCCCCGGCCGCAATGAAAAAACACCGTCTTTAATATTTACATCCGCGGAAAAGCGAGTCAGTTCCGTTTGTCCCTGCAAAGCATCGTCCTGAACCGTTTCCAAAGACAAATCGGGCAGCTTTAAAAAATCCTGATACAAACGAGACATATCAAATTTTTCCAAATAACCCTTTTCAAAACTAAAACTGCCCGTTCCCACCAAAGACGACATCAATGCATCCGTTGATTTACCGTTTCCGCTGACATTAACATTCAAAACCATTGATTCGACAGAACCGATATTCAACGTATCGGAAAGAAATAAATTTGCCGGCACATTGATATTTGAAATACGCACAGCTGCGCGCATAGAAAGAGCGTCCTTTGTCGGCATTAAATTAAAGATACCGCCGAAATTCGCTTTATTCCACAAAGCGCGCCTTACATCTACGATGATTTTATCGGAAGACAGTTTAATAATACCGTCAAAATCAGATAAAACCAACGAGTTCAGGAAAAGGTTGTTTGCCTTAGTCGTTATTGTAGCCTCATATTTTCCCAAGAACGAAAAATCAAACGGCTTTTTGGAAAAGACCGGATCCGAAAATAAAAGGGTCAAACCTCCCTCTTTTTCCCAAATATTCTCCGGAATAATTTTACGCGTATCAATGGATAGGGACTCAATAAAATTAATTTTAGGCATCGCTCCCAACAATGCTAAATCCCCGCCTGTTATTTCGGCTTCCACGACGGGGATTTCCCCCTGATCGCGCATTTTGAAAGAACCGGAAAAAGAGTTATCGCCGATTTGAACATTCATATTTTGAAATTGGAAGCCGCTTTTACTTTTAATCGCCTGCCCTTTCAAAGTCAACGCGCCGGGATTAGCCAATATCGGTCGATAGGAATCCGAAAACAGACGAATAAAATTCCTGAAATTTTCATGATAAATGTCAACGGAAGCATTCCAGTTCATCTGATCCGGAGCGACTTCCTTGAAATCGCCCTGTCCGACGAAACGCGCCGCACCGAAATCGACGGATGTTTCAAAATCCATCATCAACATTGTTCCCGTCACTTTGGCGGACAGCAACATTTTATCCTGAGGAGAAAGACCGCGCGGCAAAGATATTCCCAATGCTTGAGTTAAAGAGGATAACTGTTTCGAATCCACATTGACTTTAAAATTATTAAATTTAGCTTCTCCGCCAAATCCTTCTGTCTCTCCCTGCAGAGAAATCGTGGATGCGAACACCTTGTCCGCGGATAATTCGCTGATTTTCATTTGCCCGCGAACAATCGAAAAATCGGACTTAACATTTTCGGCTTTAATATCCGCCCATGAAAATATATTCGCCGTCAGTTTGACATTTAAATCAAATTCATTAAAGAAAGCCAGTTCATCAAACAGCTTTTTCAGCTTTTCTTTTACGGACAAACGGCTGAAATCTTCACGTTTTTGAATAAAATCCTTACTCCGAACAGGGAAATACTGAGCCAAATTCAAATCGGAAACATCCATTGAAAAACTAACGGCATTCCTTTTGCCTTTCCGCAGCGCAAAAGATCCGGAAAAATCTGTTTTATCCAAAGTCCCCTTCATCTGCTGCAGTATCAAACCGTTCAAAGCCAGTTTAAAATCCGCTTCAGCCTTCAGCTGCCGCATCAGATTTTGAGGAATTTCTTCCGCGACAGGGATTCCCAACCAGTTTAAAACCGCATTGATATTTGCGGCATCGATTGCCGCCTTACCGGACAGAATGGGGGTTTTATTCAACGCCAACGTCGCAGAACCGTTGATGTAAGCGTTACTGGGCAACGTCGCCGAAAAATCTTCAAAAGCCACCCCGTTCGGTCGGTTTTCCAAACGGCCTTTGATTTGATGAATCACATCTTTTTTATAATTCACCACATCAAACATCAGTTTTAAGACGTAGGAATCCTGCGTTTTCTTAAAATATTCGCTGTTCGCCAAAAAAACCGCTATCGCCGGCAGATTGTCAACAAACGGATCCGCATCCAGTTTGGAAAAAACAAAAGAACCATCAACGACTTTCGGCAATAAATTTTGTGCGATTTTAGTTTCGCTGACCGGCAAATCATCCAATTTGACTTCCGCCGAAGGATTATTCGGATCCCGCAAAACTATTTCTTCGTCCTCATCCTCAACAGCATCTTTTTCAGCCTGACGGACTGAAGCCTCCTGCGGTGACAAAGAACGGATTGACAGTTTTCCCGAAGCGGAAGAAGTCCCATATTGAAACAGTACATCCGTCAATTCCGTTGTTCTGGTCTGAGCCGTCTTATTAATTTTTAAATTTCCGACCAACGGCTGAAAAATCGGCGGAGGCAATTTTTCCTGAGGATATAACAAAGCGAAAAATTGATCGGGTTTACGCACATCAAACGTCAATCCTCCG
>JAFVEJ010000137.1 GCA_017476085.1 Alphaproteobacteria bacterium | reverse complement strand
GTGCAGACAGGAAACAATGTTTCTCACGCGAACAACAAGTCTCGCCGTCGTTTTATGCCGAACTTGCAGTCCGTTTCTTTGTTGAGCGAAACATTGGGAACGACCGTTACTCTGCGTATGTCTTCCCGCGGTTTGCGGACGATTGAACACAACGGCGGATTGGACGCGTTCCTGCTGTCCACGCCGAACGGCAAGCTGTCCTGCGAAGCCAAGCGTTTGAAAAAGCGCATTCTGGGTTCCGCCGAAAAGCGCGCCGCGCAAGCTTAATCGTTTCCACGAATAAGAAAAAAAGCCGTCCGATGTTTTCGGACGGTTTTTTGTATCGGGGAATGTCACGGATTGAAAATCCTGCAAATCGGATTTCTTACGCATAAAGGTTTTTACTGAAATATCTGTCTCCGCGGTCGGGGAAAACGACAACGATCCGTCCCCTTGCACCGTCATTGATCAGCTTAAAGACGACAGACAAAGCCGCACCGGATGAAGAACCGGCGAAAATCCCCTCCTTTTTCGCCAGAAGACGGGAACCGGAAAAAGCGTCGTCATCGGTTACTTTAATCACTTTATCCACCAAACGCATATCCATCGTTTTAGCGATAAAATCGTTTCCTATCCCTTCGATATTATAATCGCCGTGTTCTCCACCGCCCATCGTGGAACCGACGGGATCTGCCAAAACACCCACAATTTCAGAATTTTGTTCCTTTAAATACCGGATAGCCCCCGTATATGTTCCGCCACTGCCGGCACCGGCGACGAAATAATCGATTTTGCCGTCCAGATCGCGCCAGATTTCAGGCCCTGTCGTATCATAGTGAGCTTGCGGATTGGCCGGATTTTCGAATTGCTTCAACGATACCGCTCCGGAAATTCCGTTCCTCAATTCTTCGGCTTTGCGCGTTGCGCCGAGCATTCCCTCCTCGCGCGGAGTATTGACGATTTCCGCCCCCAAAGCGCGCATCAAAACCTGTTTTTCCTGTGAAAATTTCGTCGGCACGACAAAGATCACTCGATACCCGCGGTTCAACGCGGCAAAGGCGATACCAAGTCCCGTGTTTCCTGCCGTTCCTTCTATGATTGTTCCTCCGGGACGAAGTTCCCCGCGCCGTTCGGCATCATCGATCATCCACTTCCCCGTTCTGTCTTTCACACTGCCCGCCGGATTCAACAACTCAAGCTTGGCAAACAGCTCTATGCCTTCCGGCAAATCCAAATGGTTCATTTTCACTAAAGGGGTGTTGCCTATCAAATCCTGCATCGAGTTATAAACTGTCATTTCCCGACCTCGCTTTTCAGAATGGCTTGAGCCAAATCATTTATCAAATCGTCAGCATTTTCTATCCCGACAGAAAGACGGATCAATCCGTCCGTAATACCGATTTTTTGACGGACTTCATACGGAATGGACGCATGCGTCATCGTCGCCGGATGGCAAACCAGCGATTCGACGCCGCCCAGACTTTCCGCCAAAGCAATCAGACGGACGGATTTGAAAAACACCTTGATGTCATAGTTTTCCTTTAATTCGAAAGAAATCATCGCCCCGCCGTTTTTTGCCTGTTTTTTATTCACGGCATAACCTTGCGCGTCGGACAAACCGGGGTAATAAACTTTTTTAACCGCATCATTGTTTCGTAAAAAACCGGCGATTTTTTCCGCATTGGCGACGTGCCGATCCATTCGAACAGCCAATGTTTTAATTCCGCGTATCAGCAAAAACGAATCGAACGGTCCCAAAATGCCGCCCGTGGCATTTTGCAAAAACGCCAATTTTTCAGAGATTTCCGTATCTTTTACAACAGCCAGACCGGCGACCAGATCGCTATGCCCGCCCAAATATTTTGTCGCGCTGTGAACAACGATGTCCGCTCCCAGATCCAACGGCCGTTGCAGATAAGGCGTCATAAACGTATTGTCAACGATGGTCAACGCCCCTTTTTTCTTTGCGATTTCGGATATTTTTCCCAAATCGGTAACCGTCAGCAACGGATTTGCCGGACTTTCAATCAAAACGGCTTTGACCTCCGGCGTTATTTTGGATTCGAACGTTTCAAGGTCAGTCGTGTCCTCTATCGAATACGACAATCCGAACTGTTTGAAAACTTTGTCCAACACGCGGAACGTTCCGCCGTAGACGTTACTTGAAATCAAAATCCTGTCTCCGGATTTGAACAACATCAAAACCGCCGTAATCGCCGCCAATCCGGAAGCGAATGCAAATCCGGCCTTTCCGTTTTCCAGTTCGGCGATCAAAGCTTCCAAAGCGGCTCTGGTCGGATTTCCCGTACGGGAATATTCCCATCCCGTATTTTCACCCAACCCTTTTTGTTCGTAAGTCGACGTTTGATAAACGGGAACGTTGACCGCGCCCGTCGTTTTATCTCCGTATATGCCGCCGTGAATGACGGCGGATGAAACATCCCGATAATTTGCCATATTCTTATTCCTCATAGTTCATTTTTGAAACCGTCCAATTTTTCAAAACGGACAACATATCTTCGGCGACCGCCTTTGCGCCCGCCAAATCGTGTTCAAGATAATTTCCGCATTCACTCCTTTTCGCCCCCGGAATTTCGCCGGAAAAGCCGGCAATGAAACGAAAAGAATCTTTCACCAGATTTAATGCGTCATTTGCGGATACTTCGTCACGGAGCAAAAAATAAAACCCCGTCCGGCACCCCATCGGCCCCACATAAATGACGTTATCGGAAAAAGAACTGTTACGCGCATAGGTCGCAAACAAATGTTCGAACGTATGCAAAGCCCCGTTTGACAGATAATCGCCCCGATTGGGCTTTTTCATCCGCAAATCGTAAGTAACGACATCACCGTCGATACGCGACACATACATTCCTTTTTCCAATTTATCGTGATTGATGGTAAAGCTTGCTATTTTTTTCATAGATTTTTCCCTTTCCGGCTTTAACAAAATGAACATTTTCAAACGCAAACAAGCCGTCCGTCCTGTTTGAAAAAAAGATTTTCTGAATATCTTCCGGCGTCTTATGAACGCATGGAACGAACCCGTTTCCGTTTAACAGGCGGTTTATTTCCGCCGTTGAATATCCGTGTTGCATTTCCTCGCCCAGTTTTTTTGTAATGGAAACCAATTCCGTAACACGCGAAGGCGCTTCAGGCGAAAAAGTTGTTTCATCAGGAAAGTCAAATACGATTTCCGTATACGTTTTGGAAATCGATGATATTTTTTTCAGCGTTTCTTCAAATATCGCCGGCGTCAAATAATATAAAACGCCCAACACCGCAAAGAACGCGGGCAACTTCGGATCAAATCCGTTTTCAAGCAACCGTTCCGCCATATCGTCCTTTGAAAAATCGACGGGAACGAATGTAACGTTTTCCGGAATATGCCATTCCAATTGACGTATTTTTTCTTTTTTGTATTTTTGCGTATCGGGGTGATCGATTTCAAAAATGCGGACATGTCGATAAGTATTTCTGAATGAAAAAGAATCCATACCCGCCCCGCAAATCACATATTGGCAAACAGGGTTTTCTGCGATAAAAGAAGCCAGTTCCGCTTCGGCAAAAGCAATTCGGGAAACGGGTATCGGCATAATGTATCGTGTCAGAACGGGACCGACGACCGATCTGTCAAAACCGTAATAAGAATTTTCCTTTAAAAAATTAAAGTCATGTTGGATCAACCGCCCGATTGATTCGAATTCATCAAGTCCCATCATGTCGAAAGCCAGTCCGTCGTCAAAAATTCTATCGTGTTCGAAACTGGAATGATAAGCTCGGGCAAAAGAGCATAATTTAGCGGTTACACTTTCTCTATTTTCAATCATTTGTTAGCTCATAAAATAAAAAAGTCCGCTTGAATAAAATACGTTTCAAGCGGACTGAAAAAATCGGGATTATAAAGTTTTTATAATGATATACAACATTTCCGTCCGCATTTTTTACAACAACATGCGGCACTTAAAAATATCAAAATGTTTTCCATATCTTTAATCATACGTTTTACATGCCACACTGTGAATTTAATGTCAACCGATTTAGTAGTGTATAGTAATATTTTTTCATACCGGTTGTTCGCTCGGCGTTCTTAACGGCACCGTTTACCATCGATTGTTTTATGATCGGAAAAACAAAAAAGCCTCCGTTTTGCAACAGAGGCTTTTTTTCATCTATTCCTTGATCTGTTCATACGCCCAATCAAGCCATGGGCAGAGCTTTTTCACATCGTCGGCTTCGATTGTCGCGCCGCACCAAAAACGCAGTCCCGCCGGAGCGTCCTTGTACGCGTTGCAGTCGAACGCCACGCCTTCGTCGCCCAACAGTTTCACCATTGTTTTGACGATTTCCTTCTGCTCTTCGGGGGATTTCACTTTGAACCAGTCGGCTTTGATTGACAGACAAACGGATGTATTCGAACGATAGGACGCGTCTTTCGCCAAAAATTCCGCCCAGTCGGATTTCGCGACGAAGTCTTCCAACACTTTAAAGCTGGCTTTTGATCGTGCGATCATCCCTTCCAAACCGCCGACGGATTTGGCCCAGTTCAACGCGTCGATCACGTCTTCCACGCACATCATCGACGGCGTGTTGATAACGTCGCCGACGAAAATCCCTTCGTTCAGCTTGCCGTTGTTCGTCATACGGAAGATTTTCGGCATCGGCCAAGCGGGCGTGTAGCTTTCCAAACGTTCCACCGCGCGCGGGCTGAGAATCAGAACGCCGTGCGCCGCTTCGCCGCCCAAAGCCTTCTGCCATGAAAACGTAACGACGTCCAGTTTGTCCCACGGCAAATCCATCGCAAAAGCGGCGGATGTCGCGTCGCAAATCACCAAACCTTCGCGGTCGGAAGCGATCCAATCGCCGTTCGGAGCGCAGACGCCGGACGTCGTGCCGTTCCATGCGAAAACGATATCCCGCGTCTTGTCCGCCTGCGACAAATCGGGCAGTTCGCCGTAGGGGGCGTCAAACACGCGGACATCATTGAGCTTCAGCTGCTTGACGACATCGGTCACCCACCCTTTGCCGAACGTTTCCCAAGAAAACATATCGACGCCTTTCGGCCCCAGCAAAGACCACAAAGCCGCTTCGACCGCGCCCGTATCGGAACCGGCCATAATGCCGACGCGATAGGATTCCGGCACTTGCAGAACTTCTTTCATCAGATCGATCGCCAATTTCAGGCGGGAGCGCCCCAACACGGAACGGTGCGACCGCCCCAGAACGTCCGTACGCAACACGGCGGGCGTCCACCCCGGGCGCTTGGCGCAAGGCCCTGAAGAAAAGTTCGGACAATTCGGTTTTTCAACTGGTTTCTGCATTTCAAAATCCTTCTTTTACAAATGAGCTTCCAACGCTTTGACCTCGCCGATCAAAGCCTGCGCAATGTCTTCCGCCATCGCGGCGATCTGTTCTCTGTCTTCGCCTTCAAGCATAATACGAATTAAAGGTTCTGTTCCGGACGGACGGATCAGCAGGCGGCCGTTGTCGCCCAAAGCGCGCTCCGTCTTGTCGATCGCGATCTTGACCGGTTCGCTGTTCAAAGCCGCTTTGGCCAAAGCGCGGTCGGACAGACGCACGTTTTTCAACAGCTG
>JAFVEJ010000009.1 GCA_017476085.1 Alphaproteobacteria bacterium | reverse complement strand
TTCATCATGGAACAAAGCAAAGCCCAGACCGCCGCCGACATACGGCTTGATTTTTCCGGCATCAAAGTCTTTCAAGACGTTTAAAGAAAAATTGGTCACGCCGTGTTTATACTCATACCTGTCCGTTCCGTCAATTTCGGTTTCTTCATAATTTCCGTACGTCATCACTTCCAATTCTGCGCGGACACCGTCGGCTATTTTTGTTCCGATAGCTCCGGAAAGCGAGAAAACGGATTTGTTTTCCTTTTCACCGTCCATTTTCATATTCATACGACTGCCGCCCAAACGGAAAGCAAGATAAGCGTTTTGTTTGACAGGAGCGGCTGTTTCCGTTTCCCGCGCCGTTGCAGGCAAAGCGAAACAAAGAACCGCCGCCGTTGTTAAAAGTATTTTTTTCATCTCTGAGAATCCTCATTTAAAAGTTAAACGAAACCCACCTTTTAAAAAGGTGGGCGGATCTCAGAAACCGTTCATTCATAAAGACGGCTTGGCTTATTCAGCACGAAGCCTTATTCGCCAAAATCCGCCCTTTTAAGACAGATTTGGCGTATGATTTATTAGCCGCCATACACAAAGCGGCTATGAATGAAAGGGTTTCTGACGCCCTGAACCCGTTTTTTTTCACAGGTTCATCATAACGGTATCAAATGAACGTATTTTTTCATACAAAAAAAAGAAAAACGGCAGGTTGTCCCGCCGTCTTTCCCGATTTCAAACTTTCCATTTTTTAAAAAATATCCAATGCGTATTTGGCTTCTTCGCTGATGCGGTCCATCGTCCACGCCGGTTCCCAGACCAGTTTGACCGTTACTTTGCCGACACCGTCCAGTTTGGCGACGGCCTCGGCGACCTGTTTCGGCATCACGCCCGCAACGGGACAGGACGGCGCCGTTACCGTCATATCGATTTCGACGTCGCCGTTCGTCAGTCTGTCCAACCGGTAAATCAAGCCCAAATCGTAAACGTTCATCATCAATTCGGGGTCTTCCACCGTTTTGATCGCTTGCGTGATTTCGTCGATGCTTGCCGGTTCTTTCCCGTCCGGCAAAGCTTCGCCCTCGGTTACGACATATTCGTCGCCGTAATTGATCAGCGGCGCGTCGGACGGCAGGTTGCCGCCCCAAAGCAGACTTTCAAAATCGTCGATTTCCATGTTTCCGGCGGCAGTATCCCCTTCTGCCGTTTCGGGTTCGGAAGCGGTTGACGCCTGCCCCGCCGGCGCGGGCAAAGGAACTTCTATCGTTCCGGTGAAATGAGAAAGCTTCTTTAATTCCTCCTCGATTGTCGCCGGTAAGTTTTGAACCGTTTTTTCCGTTTGTTCCGTCTTGTTTTCCGTCATTGCCGCTTCTCCGCAAAAACTTTTTTTGATTTTATGCGCCGCTTTGATGAAAAATTCAATCTTTATCTGCACGGAAAAGAAGCGACAATGCGCAAAGAATCACTCTATTTCTTTGTTGTGTCTTCAGGTTTCGGTTTTTCGGACGGTTTGGGCTTTCCGCCGCATCCGCACCCCATTGTCGTTTCAGTCATATCAACCTCCATTGTTGTTAAGAGAAAAATCTCTTAGCTTTATGGAGGGCGGCAACGAATTTCTCAATATCTTCTTTGGTGTTATACAGCCCCAAAGACGCGCGGACGGACACGGAAACACCGAAGCGTTCGTGCAACGGCTGGGCGCAGTGATGCCCCGTGCGCACGGCGACGCCTTCCTGATCCAGGACCATCGCGATGTCCTGCGGGTGGGCGAAGTCGGTTACAAAGCTGACGACCGCCGTTTTGTTCGCCGAAGTGCCGAGAATGCGGATTCCGCCGATGCTTGCGACCTGTTCCTGCAAATACCGGCATAAATCGTGTTCGTAGGCGTCGATGTTGTCCATACCGATGTTTTGCACATAATCGATCGCGTGCCCCAGACCGATCGCCTGCATGATCGGCGGCGTTCCGGCTTCAAACCGCGCGGGCGGTTCCGCCCAGACGCTTTTTTCAAAGGAAACGCTCTTGATCATATCGCCGCCGCCTTCAAACGGAGGCATGGCGTCCAACAAAGCCTTTTTGCCGTACAAAACGCCGATGCCCGTCGGCCCGTACAATTTATGCCCCGAAAAAGCGTAAAAGTCGCAATCCAAGTCTTGCATGTCAAGAGGCAGATGCGTCGCCGCCTGACAACCGTCCAACAGAACGACCGCGCCCGCTTTATGCGCCGCTTCGATAATATCTTTAACAGGGAAGACCGTTCCCAAAACGTTGGAAACGTGCGCCACTGCGACCAGTTTCGTTTTATCGGACAGAAGTTTTAAATACTCGTCAAAAACGAAATCGCCGCTGTCGTCAACGGGAACGACTTTGATTGTAAAACCGATGCGCTGTTGCAAGATCTGCCACGAAACGATGTTCGAATGATGCTCCGCCTGCGACAGGATGATTTCGTCGCCGGCCGTCAGGTTCGCCGCGCCCCAGGTGTAAGCGACCAGATTGATTGAATCCGTCGCGCCTCTGGTAAAGACGATTTCCTTGTCCGAAGCGGCGTGAATGAAACTTTGCACCTTTTTCCGCGCCTGTTCGAAATTCAGCGTCGCCTTTTCGGAAAGTTCGTACATACCGCGGTGGACGTTTGCGTATTCCGTCCGATATTGCCGGTAAAGCGCGTCCAGAACGCACAAAGGCTTTTGCGCCGACGCCGCGCTGTCCAGAAAAACAAGCGGCTTTCCGTGAACCGTCAGCGAAAGCGCGGGAAAATCCGCCCTGATTTTTTCAACATCGAAAGTCATTTTTCAAACACCGCCAAACGCCTGAAGTCCTCCCGAACGTCATCTTCTTCTATCGAATCAAAGACTTCGTCCAGAAAAGCCCGCGTCAACAAAGCCCTTGCGTCCGCTTCGTCGATGCCGCGCGTCATTAAATAATAAAGCTGATCCCGATTCAAAGAACCGATCGCCGACCCGTGCGCGCATTTCACGTCGTCCGCATAGATTTCCAGTCTCGGCACGGCTTTGACGGTCGCGTCGGGGGATAATAAAATGGCTCTGTGCTGTTGCGCGCCGTCGATTTTTTTACGCTCATACGGAATTAAAACACCGCCTTCAAATGTCGCGAAGGCTTTTCCCGTTACCGCGCCCTTGACCAACTGGCGGGAAACGGTGTTGTCCGCGTTGTGGCGGACGTCGGAGTTTATCAGGCTTTTTTCTTCGCCGCCCAACAGATAAACGACGTCGCTGCGGCAGAAAGCCTCCTCCCCCGCCAAATCGAAGGACATTGACAAATCGCCGTTTCCTTTGTGCAACGTAACCAGTTCATAAGACGCGCCCCGTCCGATTTTGACGGACAAAGCGTGATTTCCGTTTTCGTGCAAGCGGTAATGTTTGACCCGCGCCCCCGCTTCAATGACGATTTCCGCCTTGTCGGATAACTGTTTTTCAACAAAAACGGCCGTCTTTCCGGTTTCGATCGTCAACTGTGTGATTTTCGAGATTTCCTCAACCATTACGCGACCGCCTCTTTTATAAAGCCCGCGAACCCGTCTTTGTCGATCGCGTCAATCAGCTCCGCGCCGCCCTCGGCGACGACCCGACCGCGCGCCAGAATATGCACGTGATCCGGTTTGATTTGTTCGCGCAAAAACTTCGTGTTATGGGAAATCACCAGAAACGACCGTTCAGGCGACCGCATGATTTGCACGCCGCTTCCGGCAACCTTGACCGCGTCGACGTCCATACCGGAATCCATTTCGTCCAAAATGCAAAAGTCCGGTTCCAACACCGCCATCTGGAAAATTTCCAAACGTTTCTTTTCCCCGCCGGAAAATCCGACGTTGACCGGACGCTTCAGCATTTCGTCCGTAATATCAAGCGCTTGCGCCCTAATCTTAATCCTTTTCATAAAGCTGACGGCGTCCAATTCCTTTTCTCCCGCGGCCTTGCGGCGGGCGTTCAAAGCGTATTTCATAAACGTGGACATCGATACGCCGGGCAATTCGATCGGACTTTGAAACGCCAGAAAGACACCGGCGCGGGCGCGTTCCTCGACAGACATTTCCAACAGGTTTTGCCCCTTGAACGTTACGGATCCTCCGGTTACCTCATAATGCGGATTGCCGCACAAAACGTTGGACAGCGTGCTTTTGCCGGAACCGTTCGGCCCCATAATGACGTGAGTTTCTCCGGCGTCGATTGTCAGGGAAAGACCGTTCAAAATCGGTTTATCACCAACTTTTGCGTGTAAATCCTTTATTTCCAACCAAGCTGACATTTTCTTCTCCTTAATTCTTAACCCACACTGCCCTCAAGCGTTACCGCGACCAGACGCGTCGCCTCCACCGCGAATTCCATCGGCAGTTTTTGCATCACGTCTTTGCAAAAACCGTTGACGATCAGGGAAACGGCCTCTTCCGCGCTCAAGCCCCTCTGGCGGCAGTAGAACAGCTGTTCGTCGCTGATTTTGGACGTCGTCGCCTCGTGTTCGATCGACGCCGTCGGATTGCCGCCGACCATATAGGGAAGCGTGTGCGCGCCGCACTGATTCCCGATCAACAGGCTGTCGCATTGGGACAAGTTTCTGGCGTTGTCCGCCGCTTTACCCATTTTGACCAAGCCGCGGTAGGTGTTCTGCGACTTTCCGGCGGAAATTCCTTTGGAAACGATGGTCGAAGACGTGTTTTTGCCCAAGTGGATCATCTTCGTTCCCGTATCCGCCTGCTGATAATTGTTCGTGATCGCGACCGAATAGAACTCGCCTCTGGAATTGTCGCCCGCCAGAACGCAGGACGGATATTTCCACGTTACGGCCGATCCCGTTTCGACCTGCGTCCAAGACAGCTTCGCGTTCACGCCCTTGCACAAACCGCGCTTCGTTACAAAGTTATAGATGCCGCCCTTGCCGTCCTTGTCCCCCGGATACCAGTTCTGAACAGTGGAATATTTGACTTCGGCGTCGTTCATCACAATGATTTCGACGATCGCCGCGTGCAGTTGGTTTTCATCGCGTTGAGGCGCGGTGCAGCCTTCCAGATAACTGACGTAAGAATTGTCGTCGGCGATGATCATCGTGCGTTCGAACTGGCCGGATTTTTTCGCGTTGATGCGGAAATACGTCGACAGCTCCATCGGACAGCGCACGCCTTTCGGAATATAAACGAACGTCCCGTCCGTAAAGACCGCCGAATTTAAACACGCAAAGAAATTGTCCGTGTAAGGCACGACGGATCCCAAATACTTTTTGACCAGATCGGGGTGGTTTTGCACGGCTTCGGAAATCGAACAGAAGATGATCCCCTGCCTTGCCAGCTTTTCGCGAAAAGTCGTCGCCACGGAAACGCTGTCGAACACCGCATCGACAGCCACGCCCGCCAAGACTTCGCGTTCGTGCAGAGGCACGCCCAGCTTGTCATACGTTTTCAACAATTCCGGATCGACTTCGTCCAGACTTTTGGGCGTCGTCGCCGACGTCGGCGCGGCATAATAATAAATGTCCTGATAGTCGATCGGCGGATAAGCGACTTTCGCCCATGTCGGCTCTTTCATCGTCAGCCAGTGACGATAGGCTTTCAAACGGAATTCCAGCAACCATTCCGGTTCTTTCTTTTTGGCCGAAATGAATCGGATAATGTCTTCGTTCAACCCTTTGGGGGCGGTTTCCGCAGAAACCAACGTTTCAAAACCGTAATGGTAGGTGTCCGAAACGGCATCTTGCGCGGAAAGCTTTTCCTGTGTCATATTATCCTCCGACAAACAGGGTCAAAATACATAAACCAAACGCCGGATACAATCTTTTTTCTTATCGGTTTTATATCCCGTTTCACAAAAGAAAGAAATACTTCTTTTTATCTGTACGTCATTTGAAAATCTGTTAAAATTTTAAAAAAGTGTAAAAATCATTTGCGAAAACAAAATCAAAAATGATAAAATTCAACAACATACAGACCAACGAAGAAATGGAGGCCTAATGTTCGTACAAACCGCTTTGGCTGCTGATTCCGTCGGAACACTGTCAAATCAGACAGATTTTTTGCCGATTTTGTTTTTTTTGATTTTGGCTTTGGTTATTACGATTGTTTTCGGAATATACAAAACGCTGTCGGATCGGCATCAGGAAAAAGAGCTGAAATCAAAAATTGTCGAATTGCAAAACGCTGTCATTTCTTCTCAAAAAGAATTGGAAGATATGAAAAAGGAAAAACATCGTCAGCTGGATCCTTATTCTTCCCCTAATACGAAAAGCCTTTTTTTATGCATTGATAAGGACGGAAACATCTTATCCGTTAATGATTATGCGCGTGAATTTTTCGGCTATGATGAAAATGAAATGGTCGGCAAAAACATTGTCGGAACACTTGTCCCGGCAAAAGATTCTCATGGGTATGATTTAAGCAATTTAATTTATCGAATTCAAAATAATCCGCGCCTGTATATAGACAACGAAAACGAAAATATCTGCAAAGACGGCCGGAAAGTTTGGATTTCCTGGACGAACAGAATCATCTATGACGCCGACGGCCAACCCAAGGAAATCCGATCTGTCGGATTTGACATTACCCCGCGCAAACAAATGGAAGAAGAACTGCGCCAAATGACGATCATAGATCCGGTCACGGGCGTTTTAAACAGG